>NZ_JBISWL010000106.1:0-35174 GCF_044462265.1 Kocuria rhizosphaerae | reverse complement strand
GGGGGCCGGTGACCGACCGTGGGGAGTCGGAGTCGCTCGACCACGCGGAACCCGGCGGCAGTGCGGCATCGGCCGGCGACGACGCGGCCGTGACCGCGAGCCCGGACGGCCGGTTCCTGGTGGCAGGCGACACGGGGGTCCACGAGCGCACGAGCTTCATGCCGCTCGACGAGGACGGCGTCGACGCCGTGGCCGCCGTGGCCGCCGTGGCCGCCGGCACCACGGCGCGGCATCCCTCTGCCCCTCACGGTCCTGCTCATGGTCCTGCGTGCCGCCGGGACCTCACCGTCACGGTGGGCCAGGGCCTCTTCGGCACGGCGAACGCGCTCGCCGTCAACGGGGACGGGACGCACGCCCGGCTGGGCGTGGCCCCGCGCAACGAGACCGCGGCC
This sequence comes from Kocuria rhizosphaerae, assembly GCF_044462265.1. NCBI lineage: Bacteria > Bacillati > Actinomycetota > Actinomycetes > Micrococcales > Micrococcaceae > Kocuria > Kocuria rhizosphaerae. Next base: position 34,782 of record NZ_JBISWL010000106.1, on the reverse strand, counting down.
GGGACGGTCGCCCCCCGTCCCGGCGAACCGGTGGCGACGACCGCGGGCGGCCCCGGGATCACACGGCCCGCAGGCCCGAGAAGGCCAGCACGACCACGGAGTCGGCCAGCTCCTCCCAGGCCGACTCCGGACCCGGACGGTACCAGTCGACGATCGAGTTGATCATGCCCAGCAGCAGACGTGAGGCCGACCGCCCGCTGATGTCGCCGCGCAGGTCCCCCTCCGCCTGCGCCTGCTCGATCAGCCCCGCCACCTGGCGGGTCACGGTGCGGCGACGCTCGAGGGCGCGGGTCTCGACCTCCGAGTTGCCCCGCAGGCGCAGCAGCAGCGTCACGTACGGCATCTCGTGCACGAGCACCCGCACGGTGCCCCGGATGACCCGCTCCAGCCGTTCGACGGCCGGGGCCTCGGTGCGCTCGGCGGAGGCCACCACGTCCTCGAGCGCGTCCAGGGCGCGGGAGAGCGCCTGGTCGAGGATCTCCTCCTTGGACTCCACGTGGTGGTAGATCGCGGACTTGGAGATGCCCAGGTGCTTGGAGAGCGTGCCCATGGAGGTGGCGTCGTAGCCGTGGACGTTGAAGACGTCCACGCACACGCCGAGCAGCGTCTCGCGGTCGTAGCCGGGCCGGCCGCGGCGCGGTGTCCCGCCACCCGTCAGGGCGGGAGCCGGTGCAGGCGCGTGCGTCATGGGGACCTCGATCTCGGTGGGGCGGGCGGACAGGGGTGGGGCCACGATCCTACGACGTCGTGAGCCCCCGACCGGCTCCAAGGGCTCACGACGGGGACGTCAGCAGCGGGCGGTCACCCCTTGTCCCGCAGGTCGTAGACCCGGCGGAGCTTGCCCGAGGAGCGGGCGAGCGTACCGGGCTCGGCGATCCGGATGGACGCCGAGGAGCCGATCCTGGTCTTGATGTCGTTCACGAGCTTCCGCCCGCCGGCCTCGGCGGCCTCCACGGTCGCCTCCTCGCGCCGCTCGATCGTGATGGTCATCTGGTCCATGCGGTTCGGGCGGGTGATCTCGAGCTGGAAGTGCGGGCTCAGCTCCGGCACGTGCAGGGCCAGCTCCTCGATCTGGGACGGGAAGAGGTTGACCCCCCGGAGGATGATCATGTCGTCCGAGCGCCCGGTGACCCGGCCCATGCGCCGGTGCCCGGGCCGCTCGGTGCCCGGCAGCAGACGGGTGAGGTCGTGCGTGCGGTAGCGGATGATCGGCAGGGCCTCCTTGGTGAGCGTCGTGAAGACGAGCTCACCGGGCCGGCCGGTCTCCTGGACCTCGTCCGTGAACGGGTCGATGATCTCGGGGCGGAAGTGGTCCTCCCAGATGTGGGAGCCGTCCTTGGAGGCCGCCGACTCGCCCGCCACGCCAGGGCCCATGACCTCGGAGAGACCGTAGATGTCGCACGCGTCGATGCCGAAGGTCTGCTCGATCTCCCGGCGCATCTCCTCGGTCCAGGGCTCGGCTCCGACCACGGCGGTGCGCAGGGAGGTCTCGCGGGGGTCGAGGCCGAGCTTCTTGAAGCCGTCGGCGATGGTCAGGAGGTAGGTCGGCGTCGAGAGGATCGCCTGCGGCTCGAAGTCCCGGATCAGCTGGACCTGCTTCTCGGTCTGCCCGCCGGACATCGGGATGACGGCGCAGCCGAGGCGCTCGGTGCCGTAGTGGGCGCCGAGGCCCCCGGTGAACAGGCCGTAGCCGTAGGCGTTGTGCACCTTGTCCCCGGGCCGCACGCCCGAGAGGCGGAGGCAGCGGGCCACGAGCGCGGCCCAGGTGCTGATGTCGTTCTCCGTGTACGCGACCACGGTGGGCTGCCCGGTGGTGCCGGAGGAGGCGTGGATGCGCCGGACGTCGCTCATGGGCACGGCGAGCGACTTGAAGGGGTAGGCCTTCCGGAGGAACTCCTTGTCCGTGCACGGGAAGAGCCGGAGGTCCTCGAGCTCCTTCAGGTCCCCCGGGTGCACGCCGTGGGCGTCGAAGAGCTCCCGGTAGGCGGAGACGTTCTCGTACGCGTGGTGCAGCGTCCAGCGCAGCCGCTCGTACTGGAGCGACTCCACCTGGTCACGGCTCATCGTCTCCTCGGGGTCCGGTGCGGACCGGTCCTCGGGCGCGGGAGCGGGGCAGTAGGGGTTGGGCACGGAGCACGCGATCATGTGTCAGGCCTCCTCGGGCTGGGACGGCTGGGTGGACTGCAGGACGGGCTCCTGCTCGGACGGGTCGGCGGCCGGCACGGCCGGTTCCTGGACGGACGGCCCGGCCTCCCGGTGGTCCGGGTTCGGGACCGTCCGGCTGCGGCCACGGAACTCGGCGATGAGCCGGCCCCCGGCCATGACCTGGATGTCGTAGACACCGCTGCGGCCGGCCTGGGCCCGCACGGTCCCCACCGCCGTGAGCACGTCGCCGCGCCGGGCGGAGGCGATGAAGTTGATGTCGACGCCGGAGGCCACCGTGATGGTGCTGCCGTCGCCCTGCGGGTCGTTGCACGCCAGGGCGAAACAGGTGTCCGCGAACGCGAAGACCATGCCGCCGTGCGCGATGCCGAAGCCGTTGAGCATCTCCTCGCGCAAGGTCATGCGGATCTCGGCGCGGCCGTACTCGACATGGTCCACGGTGATGCCCATCCACCGGGAGGTGTGGTCCCCCGCGAGGATCGGATGGTCCTGGGACATGTAACGCTCCTCACAGTTCACGACCGAATGTTCAGTAGACAATCCCACTCCGGGCCTCGTGTCAAGCCCTGCCCGTCCCGGCGGGAGAACCCGGCGCCCTCCTGTTGACGTGGTCGCCCGGGCCACATATTCTGAACGAACGGTCAGTTAGTCGCGAGGGTCATCGCGGCACCATCTCGTCGGAAGAGGGACACCATGACGTCGCAGAACACCGGGCTCCACGCCGTGCCCGCCGAGGACGCCGCCGAACAGGCCGAGCGGGACCGCGAGGGCCAGGAGCACTTCGACCGGATCATCGCCGAGGACTCCCGGATCGAGCCGCGGGACTGGATGCCCGCCGCCTACCGCAAGACCCTGACCCGGCAGGTCTCCCAGCACGCCCACTCCGAGATCATCGGCATGCAGCCGGAGGGCAACTGGATCTCCCGGGCCCCCTCCCTCAAGCGCAAGGCCATCCTCATGGCCAAGGTGCAGGACGAGGCCGGCCACGGGCTCTACCTCTACTCCGCGGCCGAGACCCTCGGCACTCCGCGGGCCGAGCTGAACCAGCAGCTGCTGGACGGCCGCGCCAAGTACTCGTCGATCTTCAACTACCCGGCACGCACCTGGGCCGACATGGGCGCGATCGGCTGGCTCGTGGACGGCGCCGCGATCGCCAACCAGGTCCCGCTGTGCCGGGCCTCCTACGGCCCGTACGGGCGTGCCATGGTGCGGATCTGCAAGGAGGAGTCCTTCCACCAGCGGCAGGGCTGGGAGATCCTCTACGAGCTCTCCCACGGCACGCCCGCCCAGAAGCAGATGGCCCAGGACGCCGTGGACCGCTTCTACGGGCCGTCCCTGCAGATGTTCGGCCCGCCGGACGAGGACTCCCCCAACTCGAAGCAGTCGATGGCCTGGAACATCAAGCGCTTCTCCAACGACGAGCTGCGCCAGCGCTTCGTGGACATGATCGTCGAGCAGGCCGCGGCACTGGACCTGACCCTGCCCGATCCCGATCTGAAGTGGAACGAGGAGCGCGGCCACTACGACTACGGACCCCTGGACTGGGACGAGTTCAAGGCCGTCGTCTCCGGCAAGGGCCCGTGCAGCGTCCAGCGCCTGCAGCGCCGCCGCCAGGCGCACGAGGACGGCGCCTGGGTCCGCGAGGCCGCCGCCGCCTACGCCCGCAAGACCGCCGCGGAGCGCGCCTCCGCCGAACTCATCGGAGCCTGAGCACATGAACACGACTGACGAGAACAAGGACGGCACCGTGAGCGAGATGGGCGCGTCGTCGGCGGACTGGCCCCTGTGGGAGGTGTTCGTGCGGTCCTCGCGCGGGCTCTCCCACGTCCACGCCGGCTCCCTGCACGCCCCGGACGCCACCATGGCGGTGCGCAACGCCCGGGACCTCTACACCCGCCGCAACGAGGGCACCTCGGTGTGGGTCGTCCCCTCCGAGGCGATCACCGCCTCCGACCCCGACTCCAAGGGCGGCTACTTCGAGTCCGCGCAGGGCAAGAGCTACCGCCACGCCACCTACTACACCAAGAGCGAAGGGGTGAAGCACCTGTGAGCTTCGCATCCCACGACTCCGCGACCCGGATCAGCGCGGGGCACGCCATCACCGCCGAGGAGATCGGCAGCGGCGCCGCGACGGCCCCCGAGGACGTGGCCCGCTACGCCCTGTGGCTGGGCGACGACGCCCTCATGCTCGCCCAGCGCCTGGGCTGGTGGATCGCCCGCGCCCCGGAGCTCGAGGAGGACGTGGCGCTGGCCAACATCGCGCTGGACCTGCTCGGCCACGCCCGGTTCCTCCTGACCTACGCGGGCACCGCGTGGGGGAAGACCGAGGACGACCTCGCGTACTTCCGCGACGAGGAGGAGTTCCGCTCCTGCCGCCTCGTGGAGCAGGAGAACGGGGACTTCGGGCAGACCATCGCCCGGCAGCTGATCTTCTCCTACTACCAGTACGAGCTCTACCGCCGGCTGGTGCGCTCCACCGACCCCACCCTCGCCGCGATCGCCGACAAGGCGCTCAAGGAGGTCGCCTACCACCAGGACCACGCGGGCCAGTGGATCCTGCGCCTGGGCCTCGGCACGGACGAGTCCAGGCGCCGCGTCCAGACCGGGCTGGACGTCCTGTGGCCCTACGTGGACGAGCTGTTCCACGACGACGAGCTCGTCGTCTCCCTCGGGGACGCCGCCGTGCTCCCGTCCTCCCTGCGGGCCGACTTCGACCGGCGGATCGGCGAGATCCTGGCCGAGGCCGGCCTGGACGTCCCCGAGGTCCAGGGCGCCTGGGGCGGGGACCGCTCCGGGCGGTTCAGCGAGCAGCGCGGTCACATCCTGGCCGAGATGCAGGTGCTGGCCCGCCAGCACCCCGGCGCGACCTGGTGACGGAGTGGTGACGATGACCGAGCAGCAGACGACCGAGCTGCGCCCCGCGGACCCGGCGGCCGCCGGGATCTGGGACGTGGCCGCGACCGTGAACGACCCGGAGATCCCCGTGCTCTCCATCGCCGACCTCGGCATCCTGCGGGACGCCCGGGCGGAGGGCGAGCGCGCCGTCGTCGTGATCACCCCGACGTACTCGGGGTGCCCGGCGATGGAGACGATCTCCGCGGACGTCACCGCCGCCCTCAACGCGGCGGGCTGGGACGACGTGCGGGTCGACCTCGTGCTGCACCCCGCCTGGACGACCGACTGGATGAGCGAGGACGGCAAGCGCAAGCTCGCCGAGTACGGCATCGCTCCGCCCACCGGACGCGCCGCCGCAGGCCCCGTGCGACTGAGCCTCGCGGTCAAGTGCCCGCGGTGCAGCTCCCTGAACACCCGCGAGATGACCCGCTTCGGGTCCACCGCGTGCAAGGCCCTCCACGTCTGCAACGAGTGCCTGGAACCCTTCGACCACTTCAAGGTGCACTGATGACCGAGATCACCGCCCCGGCCCGGCGCAGGGCCACGTTCAACACCCTCGAGGTCGCCGAGGTCCGCAGGCTCACCGCGGACTCCGTCGAGGTGGCCTTCGCGGTGCCGCCCGAGCTCGTGGACGACTACGACTACCTGCCCGGCCAGTACGTGGCGCTGCGCGCCCGCATCGACGGGCAGGAGGTCCGCCGCTCCTACTCGATCTGCGCGGAGCCCAGGCCCGGCGAGATCCGGGTGGCGATCAAGAAGGACATCGGCGGCGTCTTCTCCACCTGGGCGAACGAGCAGCTGAAGGCCGGGGACAGGATCGACGTCATGAACCCGCAGGGCGCGTTCATCTCCAAGACCGGGCTCACGAGCATGAACGACCCCGAGCGGCTCGCCGCCGAGGAGGTCGCCCGGAACGCGTCCGTGCACCTCGTGGCCTTCGCCGCCGGCTCCGGGATCACCCCGATCATGGCGATCGCCAAGGCGGTGCTCCGCGCCTCGCCGACCTCCACGTTCGACCTCGTCTACGCGAACCGCTCGGCCATGGACGTGATGTTCGCCGAGGAGCTCGGCGACCTCAAGGACAAGTACCCCTCCCGCCTGGCCGTCCACCACGTGCTCTCCCGCGAGCAGCGGATCAGCCCCCTGATGTCGGGGCGGATCGACGCGCAGAAGCTCGACCAGATCCTGGACGAGGTCCTCCAGGTGGACCGCACCGACGAGTGGTTCCTGTGCGGTCCCTTCGAGCTCGTGCAGATGTGCCGGGACACCCTCGCCGCGCGCGGCGTGGCCGAGGACGAGATCCGCTTCGAGCTGTTCAGCACCGGCCGGCCCGAGGACCCGCAGGGTCAGCAGGGACGCGTGGTCCCGGAGGACCCCTCCGGCGAGACGTACGGCATCACGTTCACCCTGGACGGCCTCTCCAGCTCGATCGAGTCCCCCCGCAGCGCTCACGAGACGGTGCTCAACGCCGCTCTGCGGGTCCGCCCGGACGTCCCCTTCGCGTGCGCGGGCGGCGTCTGCGGCACCTGCCGGGCGAAGGTGGTCTCGGGGGACTTCGAGATGGAGGAGAACTACGCCCTGGAGAAGGACGAGGTCGAGAGGGGCTACGTGCTCACCTGCCAGACCCGGCCGACCTCCGGAGAGCTCGTCGTCGACTACGACGCCTGACGCCCGGCGGCCCGTGACCGGGCTCCCGAACCGGCTTCCCGCCCCCGCGCGACGAGCGCGGCCACCCGACCACGAGGAGTGACCAGTGATCGACCTGACCATCGACGGATCCGTGGCGGAGGTGGTGCTGAACGCGCCGCAGAAGATGAACGCGCTGGACGAGGCCTCGCTCGCCGAGCTGGGCCGGGCCTATGCCGAGGCGGAGCGGGCGGGCGTGCGCGCCCTCGTCCTGCGCGGCGAGGGCCGCGGCTTCTGCGCCGGCCGCGACATCTCCGCCGTGGACCCCGCGACCGACGACGCCTACGGCTACCTCGCCGGCAAGGTCACCCCGCTGCTGCGCGCCATGAGCGGCTTCCCTGCGCCGACGTTCGCCGCCGTGCAGGGGCCGTGCCTCGGCGTGGGCCTGGGCCTGGCGATCGCCACGGACGTGGTGTACGTGGCCGAGACCGCGAAGATCGGCTCGCCCTTCGCCAACCTCGGCGCGACCCTCGACTCCGGCGGGCACGCCCTGTTCACCGAGCGCCTCGGCGCCCACCGGACCCTGGACCTGATCTACACCGCCGAGCTGATGAGCGGGGCGGAGGCCGTGCGGTCGGGGCTCTTCAGCCGCTCGGTGCCGGCCGAGGAGCTGCTGGAGCTCACCCGTGCGAAAGCCGCCGCGGTGGCCGAGGGCGCGACCGGGGCGTTCCTGGCCTCGCGCGAGCTCGTGGCCCAGATCCGTGACGAGCGCCTCGGGCTGTGGGAGTCGGTGGAGAACGAGAACCGGGTCCAGGGCGAGCTGTGCCGCGGCGAGGACTACGCGGAGGGCTTCGCGGCGTTCCAGGAGAAGCGCCGGCCCCGGTTCACGGGCCGCCGCGCCCCGGCCCGGCGCGGCTGAACCCCGGCGCGGCGGAACCCCTGGCCGGCGCACCCGACCGGGCCGGCCCCGGCGGCGGCCGTGGCCGGGCGGACCGGCTGCCGGGCGCCGCCAGGGGGTTAAGCGGTCGGGGAACAGCCCGGCCCGTTCGTCCTCCTGCGGTTAATGTGGGGGCCATGACATCCACGGTGACCTCTTCGGTGTTCGACCTCTCCGGCTTCGACCGCTCCGTCCGCCCCCAGGACGACCTCTACCGCCACGTCAACGGCGCCTGGCTGCAGCGGACGGAGATCCCGGACGACAAGCCGTCGACCGGAGCCTTCGTCGAGCTCCGCGACCAGGCGGAGGAGGCCGTGCGCGAACTCATCACGACCGCGCGACCGGGCGAGCCGGGCGCCGTGGAGACGAAGATCGCGGACCTCTACGCGTCCTTCATGGACGAGGAGCGCATCGAGGCGCTGGGCTCGGCCCCGCTGACGGAGGACCTCGAGGAGATCGACGCCGTGGCGGACGTGCCCGGCGTGGTGCGACACCTCGGCCGGATGATCCGCCGCGGCGTGGGCGGGCTCGTGGACGTCGACGTCGACGCCGACCCGGGGGCCCCCGAGCGCTACCTGGCCTTCGTGGGCCAGTCCGGGCTGGGCCTGCCGGACGAGGAGTACTACCGGGACGAGCAGCACGCCGCGATCCGGGAGAAGTACCTGGCGCACGTGGAGGAGATGCTCGCCCTGGCCGGGGTCGCGGACGCCGCCGAGCAGGCCCGTGCCGCCGTGGCGCTCGAGACCCGCATCGCCGCCCACCACTGGGACAAGGTCACGGTCCGCGACCTCACGAAGATGTACAACCCGATGGGCTTCGAGGAGCTCGCCGGCACCACCTCGACCCTGGACTGGGCGCTCCTCGCCGAGGGCGCGGAGCTGCCGGTCTCCGCCCTGGCGACCGTGGTCAACGCCCAGCCCTCCTTCTTCACCGGGGTCGAGGAGCTGCTCACGGACGAGCTGCTGCCCGCGTGGCGCTCGTGGGCCCGGTGGCACCTGGTCTCGGCGCGCGCGTCCTACCTGTCGTCAGCGTTCGTGGCGGCGGACTTCGCCTTCTACGGCACCGTGCTCTCGGGGACCCCGCGTCTGAAGGACCGCTGGAAGCGGGGGGTCGAGCTCGTCAACGGCGTCCTCGGAGAGGCCGTGGGCGAGCTCTACGTGGCGGCGCACTTCTCCCCCACCGCCAAGGAGCGGATGGACGAGCTGGTCGCCAACCTGCTGGAGGCCTACCGCGAGTCGATCACCGCGCTGGACTGGATGACGGAGCCCACCCGCCAGGAGGCGCTCAAGAAGCTCTCCCAGTTCACCCCGAAGATCGGCTACCCGCAGCGCTGGAAGGACTACTCCACCCTGGAGATCCGCCGCGACGACCTCGTGGGCAACCGGCTCCGCACCACGGAGTTCAGGCTGGCCGAGCTCGTCCGCAAGGCCGGCAACCCGGTGGAAAAGCACGAGTGGCTCATGACCCCGCAGACGGTCAACGCGTACTACCACCCGCTGCGCAACGAGATCGTCTTCCCCGCCGCGATCCTCCAGCCCCCGTTCTTCGACGAGAACGCCGACGACGCCGTCAACTACGGCGCGATCGGCTCCGTGATCGGCCACGAGATCGGCCACGGCTTCGACGACAAGGGCTCCACGTGCGACGGCGACGGACGGCTGCGCAACTGGTGGTCGGAGGCGGACCGGCAGGCCTTCGAGGAGCGCACCGCGGCCCTCGTGCGCCAGTACGACCGCCTGGTGCCGGAGCAGCTGGCGGACGAGGGCACGCACGTCAACGGCGAGCTCACCCTCGGCGAGAACATCGGCGACCTCGGCGGCCTGTCGATCGCGCACAAGGCCTGGCGGATGTCCCGGCGGGCCGGCGCCGCGTTCGGGCCCGGCGGGCTGATCGACGGCTTCACCCCCGAGCAGCGGCTGTTCCTGTCCTGGGCCTACGTGTGGCAGCAGAAGTCCCGGGACGAGGCCCTGCGGCACCGCATCGCCACGGATCCCCACTCCCCCAACGAGTTCCGGGCCAATCAGGTGGTCCGGAACATCGGGGCCTTCTACGAAGCCTTCGGGGTCGTGGAGACGGACGCGATGTGGCTGCCGGACGTGGAGCGGGTCGCCATCTGGTGAGCCGGCAGCGCGGCCTCAGGAGCCGCCGGCCGAGCCGACCATGAAGAAGCCGAACGCCGCCAGCCACGCCACGAGGAAGAACAGGAACACGGCGATCATGACGGTGCCGACCCAGCCGAGCACCTTCCCGACCGTCGCGGAGATCCCGAGCTTCTCGGCCTCCCGCGCCTGCCAGATCGCGAAGGGCCCGAGCAGGGGCAGCACCACGACGCTGAGGATGCCCAGGATCAGCGCGTTGTCGGCGTGCCGGCGCCCTTCCACGGCCTGCGGTGAGCTCCATCCGGGGCCCCACTGCGGGCCCCACTGCGGAGCCCAGAACGCGCCCCACTCGGGTCCCCACGGCTGGCCCGGAGCGGGGTTGAAATGTTGCCCCCCACCAGGGTTCCACGGCGCCGCGCCGGGGCGGGGCTCACCCGGGCGGCCCTGACCCGGGTACTCCTGCTCACGGCGCTCCCGCCCGGGGTGTTCGTCGCGGGGCCGGCCCCCTTCGGCGGGGCCGCGCCCGGCGTCGTCGTCGCTGCGGTGCTGGTCGTGGGCGTCGGAATCGTGGCTCACGGTGTGCCTCCTGCGTCGTGGATCGTGCTGTTCGGGGCGAAGCGGCGGTTCGCGAGCACGGGGACGACCTCCCGCACCTCGTCGATCCGCTCGCGGGTGATGTCCGCGGTGAGCACCGTCTCGTCCTCGCCGGCCTCGGCGACCACGACGCCCATCGGGTCCAGGACCGCGGAGCGGCCCACGGTGTGCTCGGAGCACGTGTCCGCCGCCGCGACCCAGACGGTGTTCTCGATGGCGCGGGCCTTCAGCAGGGCCCGCCAGTGGTCCACCTTGTGCTCCCCGGCGAACCACGCGGCGGGGATCGTGAGCAGCTCCGCGCCGGCGTCGACGACGGCGCGGCACAGCTCCGGGAAGCGCAGGTCGTAGCAGGTGATCATGCCCACCGCGAACCCCGCGATCCGCACGACGGTGACGCCCTTGTCGCCGGGGCGGATCCGGTCGGACTCCCGGTGCCGGAAGGCGTCGTAGAGGTGGAGCTTGCGGTACGTGCCGAGGATCGCGCCCTGCCCGTCCACCGCCACGAGCGTGTTGTAGGGCCGGCCGTCGGCGGAGGGCTCGTAGCCGCCGGCGATCACCGCGACGCCGGTGCGCGCCGCCACGAAGGAGAGCTCCTGGACGAACCCGGACCAGCCGCGCAGGACCAGGTCGTCGAAGTCGCCGCCGAGGAGCCGCTCGGCGAACATCGCCTCCTCGGGGAACACCACGAGCTCCGCGCCGGCGGCCGCGGCCCGCTCCGCGAGCCGGCGCACGGTCCGCAGGTTCTCGGCCGTGTCCGCGGTGGGCGCGAACTGTCCGACAGCGATCTTCACGTGCCCTCCTCGGCTGCGGCGACGGGAATCGGGAGCCCCGGCCCCGCCCGCCGACGACGCCGTTGCGCCCACTGTATCGCCGCCGCCCGCCGCGGGCACGGGATCCCGCCACACCGTGCCAAGATGGACGAGGACCTCGACAGCGCGACGATGGGCAGGACATGGGCGGGACCTCGGACAGCTCTCCCCGGCGCGGCCGCGCCACGCAGCGGCTGCTCGGCGGAGGCTGCGAACCGGACCCCCGGTTCACCCTCGCCAACGAGCGCACCTTCCTCGCCTGGATCAGGACCTCGCTGGCATTCCTCGCCGGCGGGATCGCCGTGGAGGCCTTCACCGCCGACGTGTTCGACGAGCCCGTCCGGAAGTTCATCGCCGTGACGCTCCTGGTGCTCAGCATGCTCGTCGCCGCGGGCGCCACCTTCCGGTGGCTCGGGGTCGAGCGCAGCATGCGGCGGCAGGCGCCGCTGCCCCTGCCCCTGATCGCCCCGCTGCTCGCGACGGGCGGGGCGATCGCCGCGGGAGTCCTCGTCGTCGTCGTCCTGCAGGGCTGAGATGGCGCGCCCGGCCACCCGACCCCATCCCGACCCCGGCCTCCAGCCCGAGCGCACGACGATGGCGTGGACGCGGACGCTGATGGCCTTCGTCGTGGTCTCTGCGGTGTTCCTGCGGTGGCTGCCGCACCACGGCCCTTTCGTGCTGGTCCTCTTCGGGGGCTCCGTGCTCACCGCCGGGGCGATCTACCTCAGTCAGCGTCCCCGGTACGCCCGGAGCTCCCGCGGGATCGCACAGGACGAGTCCGCACCGGAGGTGGGTGCGGTGATCGCCACCTCGACGGCCGTGGTCGCCCTCGGCGCCCTGGGCGTCTGGGTGGTCCTGGTCCTGGTCTGACTCCACCGTCTTTCCCCGAGTCGCCCGAGGCCCCCGACATTGCGGAAGAGCGCCACCGGGACGTGCTCGGTGGCGCTCTTCCGCCATCTCGCGAGGAGGGGCGGACGTTCAGTCGATGAGGTCCCTGACCACGATCGTGTGGTCCCGGTCCGGGCCCACCCCGATGGCGGACATCCGGGTGCCGCTCATGCCCTCCAGTGCCTCGACGTAGGCGCGGGCGTTGGCGGGCAGCTCCTCGAGGGTGCGGCAGCGGCTGATGTCCTGCTCCCACCCGTCGAAGTGCTCGAAGACCGGCTTCGCGTGGTGGAACTCGGTCTGCGTCATGGGCATCTCGTCGTGCCGCACGCCGTCGACGTCGTAGGCCACGCAGACCGGGATCCGCTCGATGCCGGTGAGCACGTCGAGCTTGGTCAGGAAGTAGTCGGTGAAGCCGTTGATCCGGGAGGCGTGGCGGGCCATCACGGCGTCGTACCAGCCGGTGCGGCGGGGACGGCCCGTGTTGACGCCGAATTCCCCGCCCGTGGTGCGCAGCTGCTCGCCCATCTCGTCGAAGAGCTCGGTCGGGAAGGGTCCGGCTCCCACGCGGGTGGTGTACGCCTTGATGATGCCGATCGCGCGGGTGATGCGGGTCGGGCCGATGCCGGAGCCGACGGACGCGCCGCCGGCCGTCGGGTTGGAGGACGTCACGAACGGGTAGGTGCCGTGGTCGACGTCGAGGAAGGTGGCCTGGCCGCCCTCCATGAGCACGACCTTGTCCGCGTCCAGCGCCTGGTTCAGCAGCAGGGTGGAGTCCACGATCATCGGCGCGAGCCGGTCGGCGTACTGCAGGAAGTACGCCACGACCTCCTCGACCTCGATCGAGCGCCGGTTGTAGAGCTTGACGAGCAGCTCGTTCTTCTGCCGCAGGGCGCCCTCGATCTTCTGCCGGAGGATCGACTCGTCCAGGACGTCCTGGACCCGGATCCCGAGCCGGCCGACCTTGTCGATGTAGGCGGGCCCGATGCCCCGGCCGGTGGTGCCGATCGCCCGCTTCCCGAGGAAGCGCTCCGAGACCTGGTCCATGGTCTGGTGGTACGGGGCCACCAGGTGCGCGTTGGCGGAGACGCGCAGCCGGGACGTGTCCGCCCCGCGGGCCTCGAGGCCGTCGATCTCCTCGAACAGCGCCTGGGGGTTGACCACCACACCGTTGCCGATCACCGGGACCGCGTTGGGGCTGAGGATGCCGGCGGGCAGGAGCTTGAGCTCGAACTTGTCGCCGTTGACGACCACGGTGTGGCCGGCGTTGTTGCCCCCGTTGGGCTTGACCACGTAGTCGACGCGTCCTCCGAGCAGGTCGGTGGCCTTGCCCTTGCCCTCGTCGCCCCACTGGGCGCCGACGATCACGATTGCTGGCATTGAACGACTCTCCTGCCTGGCTGGTGCGGGGCCTCCCCCGCGGTGTCCGGCCCGGGTCCGCCCGACCGGGCACGACAACGCCCCTGCGTCGGCCTGCTCCCGCCCGCACGCTCGAGGCGTTGACGCGCCGGCAGGACGAGGCCCAGGGGCTGCTCGTACCGTCCAAGTCTAGCCGCCCGTGACCGGCGGCACGCGCGGTGCCGCCCGACCGGCCCGGGCGCCACCGCGGAGGGGCCCGGGCCGGGCTGCACCGTCGAGCGGGCCCGGGCCCGGTCGCGCCGGTCGGCCGCGGCGGACCCGCGGGGTCAGCCGTTTCTCGGCCCGCGCCCGGCGAGCAGCTCCTCCAGCCGGTCGTATCCCTGCGACATCCCGGACTCCATGCCGGTCGCGAGATACTGCTCGCGCGCCTCGACGGACGGGTAGACCGACCGGCCCGAGAGCCGGCAACGGCCCCCGGGCAACTCCTCGAAGGTGGAGAACTCCAGGGTGACCACGTCCGGCCAGCCCTCGAACTCGAACGTCTGCACGATGAGGGCGTCCTGCCGGACGGTGTGGAAGACGCCGCGGAAGGCGTACTCGTCGTCTCCGTCCTCGCCGCGCTGGAGAAATCGGTAGGACCCGCCGGCGCGGCAGTCGAAGCCGTCGATCCGCGTCTCGAGCCCGCGGGCCGATCCACTGCCGGAACAGTTCGGGGTCCACGTGGGCGTGGAAGACCTCGGCGACGGGGTGGTCGAACTCCCGGGCGTAGTCGACGAACGGCGTGCCCTCGGGGGCGGTCAGGTGCAGGGGATGTCCCATGGTCGGTCCTCTGGGTGCTCGCCGCGGTCGGCGGCTCGGATGTCGAGAACGGCGTCGAGGCGGCGGAACTGCCCCTCCCTGACCAGCCGGTACCGGTCGATCCAGGCGGTGAGGGCCTCGAGCCGTGCGGGGTTCAGGTGGACGGGCCGGCGCTGGGCGTCACGGGTGCGTGTGACGAGCTGCGCCTGCTCGAGGACCTGGATGTGCTTCGAGACCGCCTGCTTGCTGATCGCGAAGGGTTCCGCCAGTTCGGTGACCGTGGCCGGTCCGCGGCTGAGCCGAGCGACGATGCGGCGGCGGACCGGGTCGGCGAGGGCGAGGAAGGCCCTGTCGAAGAACTCGTCGTCCCCGGGTTTCACGGTATTTGTCAACTGATTCCTTGAACAACCACTTGGTTGTCATAGATTAGCCCGTGCACGAGCTCCCGGCAAGGCCGGGCACCGGACGGGGACGGGCGGGGTGCGCGGGTCTTCGTCGCGCACCGGTGGCACCAGGACCCCCCTGCCCGGCGGCGCCCCAGCACGTCACACTCGGCCCGCCGAGATGTTTTCCAATGCACAGTAGTGACATGGGCCACTTCATAGGATTGAATGACTGTACACAATCTGACGAAACGCCCAGCAACGTCCTCCGGATATCGAGCACACCGGTGCTCCGGACGGCGTGGGCGCAGAACCCCCGGAGGACCGCAACCATGTCAACGACATCACGATGGACCACGAAGCACAGCGTCATCTCGATCGGAGCGGTGGCTGCCATGGGTCTGCTGACGGCCTGCGGCGGTGGGAACGGCGGAGGCGGCGGCAACGGCGAGGGCGGCGGCACCCTCGCCGAGGCCCAGGACGCCGGGAGCATCACGGTCGGCTTCGCGGGCGAGGCCCCGTACAGCTTCGAGGAGAACGGCGAGCTGACGGGCGCCACCGTGGCCCTGCACCGCGAGATCTTCGAGGAGCTGGGCATCGAGGAGCTCGAGGGTGTCAACACGGACTTCGGATCCCTCATCCCCGGGCTCACCGCCGGTCGGTTCGACGCCGTCAGCGCGGGCATGTCCATCCTCCCCGAGCGCTGCGAGCAGGCCGCCTTCAGCAACCCCGAGTTCATGTACACCACGGCCCTGATGGTCGCCGAGGGCAATCCGCACGGCCTCCAGACCCTCGACGACGTGGCCGCCGATCCCGACGTCCAGCTGGTCACGATGACCGGGGCCATCGAGTCGAGCTACGCCGACTCGCTCGGCATCGACAACAGGGAGGTCGCCACCCCGCAGGACGGCATGGACGCCGTGACCAACGGCCGCGCGGACGTCTTCGCACTCACAGGCATCTCGCTGAACTGGATGGCGGACAACAACCCGGACGCCGCCGTGGAGGTCACCGAGTCCTACGTCCAGGAGATCGACGGCGTGCCGCAGGTGGGCGCCGGCGGCACCGTGTTCCGGACCGAGGACCAGGACCTGCTCGAGGCCTACAACGAGGAGCTGGAGAAGATCGTCAGCGACGAGGAGCGCTACCTCGAGGTCGTCGGGGACTACGGCTTCACGGCGGCCGAGCGCCCGGACGGCTCGGTGACCACCGAGCAGCTGTGCGCCGGTGAGCTCGCCGACGCCGGGACTCCGGAGCCGGCGCCGGCCGAGACCGGCACCGACGAGGCCGTCCCCGCGGAGACCGCCACCACGGAGCCCGGCGAGTAGTCGTGGGAGAGAAGTTCGACGCGCTCTGGGCGTACCTCCCCCGGTTGCTGGACGGCGTGGTCATCACGCTGCAGCTGACCGTGGGAGGAGCGCTCGGCGCGTTCGTCATCGCCGTGGCGCTCGGGCTGCTCGGGCTCTCGGGCGTCGCGGCGCTGAGGGTGACCGCCCGCGTGGTCGTGGAGTTCTTCCGGGGGACCTCGCTCCTCGTGCAGCTCTTCTGGCTGTTCTTCGTCCTGCCCCTCATGGGGGTGCGACTGGACCCGATGACCGTCGGCATCCTGGCGCTGTCCCTGAACTTCGGGGCGTACGGCGCCGAGGTGGTCCGGGGCTCCATCGCCTCGGTCGCCAAGGGCCAGTGGGAGGCCACGAAGGCGCTGAGCATGTCCGCGTCCCACCGCATGCGCCGCATCATCTTCCCCCAGGCGTGGGCGCTCATGATCCCCTCCCTGGCCAACCTGATGATCCAGCTGCTCAAGGGAACCGCGGTGGTCACGTTCATCACCCTGAGCGACCTGACCTTCCGGATCAACCAGCTGCGGCAGGCGACCGGGGACACGCTGTTCGCCTTCATGGTGGGACTTCTGATCTACTTCGCCCTCGCCTACCTCCTGAACCTGGGGATGAACGTGCTCGAGATCCGGGCCAAGAACAAGCTCGGAAGAGGTCCGTCCATGCGTGAGATCTGGTTGCCCGCCCGCCCGAAGGCGGACGCCGTGGGAGGTGGACAGCCGTGATCTGGAGCTGGGAACGCGTCGTCGAAGCCCTGCCCCTGCTGCTCGAGGGGTTCAGGATCACGCTGCTGGCCACGGTCGTGGGCACGCTCATCGCCGCCGTCCTCGGACTGTTCATCGCCGTGTTCAAGCGGGTGCTGCCCACACCGTTGCGTCAGATCGTGCACTGGGTCAGCGAGTTCATCCGGATGACGCCGCTGGTGGTGCAGCTGCTGTTCGTCTACTACCTGCTCACGGGGGTCTCCGCCCTGGTCATCGGCATCACGGTGATCGGCATCCACTACGCCACCTACATGGCGGAGAGCTACCGCGCGGGGATCGAGTCCGTGCCGAAGGGTCAGTGGGAGGCCACGGTGGCCCTCTCCCTGCCGGCGTCGCGCACCTGGCGCGCCGTGGTCCTGCCGCAGGCGCTCCGGGCCACGATCCCCTCGCTCGGCAACTACGCCGTGGCCATGTTCAAGGACACCCCGTTCCTGTTCGCGATCTCCGTGGTCGAGCTCGTGACCTCCGCCCAGCAGTTCGGGGCACGGAACTTCGCGTACACGGAGGCGTTCACCCTCGCCGGGCTGATCTTCCTGGCCGCCAGCTATCCGACCTCCATCCTGATCCGCCGATTGGAGAAACGTCTTGCCCACTACTGACCGCGGGGACGAGCGCCCCGACACCCCCTCCCAGCAGGACCCGGCGCCCCGCGCCGGAGATCCCGGAGACACTCCCGTCATCGAGTTCCGCGACGTCGTCAAGCGCTTCGGCGACCACACGGTCCTCGACGGGCTGAACTTCACGGTCCGGCGAGGGGAGCGCGTGACCCTCATCGGGCCGAGCGGCTCCGGAAAGACGACGATCCTGCGGCTGCTCATGACCCTCGAGGACCTGACCGAGGGATTCATCTTCGTGAACGGCGAGCCGCTCACGCACGAGATGCGCAACGGTCGCCGGGTGGAGCTGCCGCCCAAGCGGCAGAAGCAGATCACCCGGCGGATCGGCATGGTCTTCCAGCAGTTCAACCTCTTCCCCAACATGACCGTGCTCGAGAACATCATCGAGGCGCCCGTCCACGTGCTGGGCATGGACAAGTCCGCGGCCCGGGAGAAGGCGCTGGGTCTGCTCCGCCAGGTCGGCCTCGAGGAGAAGGCCGACCAGCACCCCTCACGGCTCTCCGGCGGTCAGCAGCAGCGCGTGGCCATTGCCCGGGCCCTGGCCATGGACCCGGAGATCCTGCTGCTGGACGAGGTGACCTCCGCCCTCGACCCGGAGCTCGTGGACGACGTCCTCAACGTCCTGCGCCGGGTCGCGGAGACGACCGACATCACGATGCTGATCGTCACCCACGAGATGCAGTTCGCCCGCGACGTGTCCCACCGGGTGATGATGTTCGCCGGCGGGCGGATCATCGAGGACGGGCACCCGGAGGAGATGTTCACGGACCCGAAGAACGAGCGCACCAAGACGTTCCTGCGCGCGATCCTCTGACGGCCGCCGGGCGCGGGTTCAGGACTCCGGGCCCGGCTCGCCCTCGGGCCGCCCGACGTCGCCCGAGCCCGGGGCCTCGCCCGGCCGTTCCTCGTGCCGGACGGCCGGGTCGTCGCGCTGCTCGATCTTGCCCGGGCCCGGGCGGTAGAGACCGAAGTGGTCGGGGTCCGCCAGCTCCCAGTCCTCCGCCCAGGTCCGTGGCGGCGCCCTGAGCAGCTCCCCCGGCTCCATCCAGTTGTAGATGTGGGCGTAGGAGCGGGTGGTGAGGTGGTCGATCCGACGCCGCAGCATGTGCGGGGAGAGCTCGCGCATGTCGCCGCAGCCCATCGAGGACATGATCTGCACCGCCTCGCGGACCGTGGCCCGGTGGTACAGGTGCACGCGCTCGCCCTTGTCCGCCACGTCCAGGGCGCGCATGAGCCGTTCGTTCTGGGTGGCGACGCCCACGGGGCACTTGTTGGTGTGGCACTTCTGGGCCTGGATGCAGCCGGTGGCCATCATCATGGCCCGGGCGCTCATGGTGAAGTCCGCGCCCTGGATCATCCGCTTGACGACGTCCGAGCCGGAGGCCACCTTGCCGGCCGCCCCCAGCTTGATCGGCGGCCGCAGCCCGACGCCGACCAGGGCGTTGTTCACCAGCATCAGGCCCTCGGTCAGCGGGGTGCCCACGTGGTCCTGGTACTCCAGGGGCGCCGCCCCCGTGCCGCCCTCGTTGCCGTCCACGATGATGTAGTCCGGTGCCACGTCCTCCTCCAGCATGGCCTTGCACATGCCCAGCACGTCCACCCGGGACCCCACGCACAGCTTGAAGCCGATCGGCTTGCCGCCGGAGAGCTCCCGCAGCCGTCCGATGAAGCGCATCAGCTCCCGGGGCGTGGTGAAGGCGCTGTGGCTGGCCGGGGAGATGCAGTCCACGCCCTCGGGCACCCCGCGGGCCCGGGCGATCTCCGGGCTGACCTTGGCCCCCGGCAGCACGCCGCCGAGACCGGGCTTGGCGCCCTGGGAGAGCTTGACGGTGACGGCCTTGACCTCGGGCAGGCGCGACTTCTCCCGGAACTCCTCCGGGTCGAACTCGCCGACGTCGTTGCGGGTGCCGAAGTATCCCGAGCCGATCTCCCAGATCAGGTCGGCCGGGTGGGCCCGGTGGTAGTCCGTGAGCCCGCCCTCGCCGGTCTCCTGGGCGAAGCCGCCGAGGGCCGCGCCCTTGTTCATGGCCAGGACGGCGTTGCGGGACAGTGAGCCGAAGCTCATCGAGGAGATGTTCAGCAGGGACATGTCGTAGGGCTGCGTGCACCCCGGCCCGCCGATGCGGACCCGCGGGGCCTCGTCCGGGGGTGGCACCGGGGCGGTGGAGTGCAGGAGGTACTCGTAGCCCATCCGGTTCACGTCCCGCTCGGTCCCGAAGGCCTTGTCCCCCATGGTCCCCTTCGCCCGGGCGTAGACCAGGGACCGGGTGTCGCGGTCGAAGGGCTTGCCGTCGTAGTTGCGCTCGACGAAGTACTGCTGGATCTCGGGGCGGATGGACTCCATGAAGTAGCGCATGTGCCCGAGGACCGGGTAGTTCCGCAGGACCGAGTGCTCCTTCTGCACGACGTCCCACACGCCCACCACCAGCAGGCCCAGCACCGCCGCGGCCAGCAGCCACCAGCCGCCGGAGCCGAGCGAGGCGGCCAGGAGCGCCACGGCCCCGAGTGCGAGGAGCAGCGCCACGACCAGGAATCGCATCATGCTGACGATGGTAGCGCCGGCGCCCTCAGCGGCGTGATCCACGGCACACCCGGCGGTAGGGTGTGCGCCATGCACCGAACCGGCGGAGCCGGTCCGTGGCCCGGGGGCCACGCCCTGCCCCGGCCCCATCTGGCGGACCAGCTCTGGGAGGACGCCGTCTTCCTGCACTGGCGGCTGCCGCCGTCCGTCGTCGCGCCGTACCTGCCGCCACGGGTGGAGGTGGACGTGGTCGACGGATCGGCCTGGGTCGGTCTCATCGGGTTCCGCATGCGCCGCACACGTCTCGGCACCGTCGTCCCCCTCCCCCACCTGGGCTCCTTCGCCGAGGTCAACGTGCGCGTGTACTCGCGCGGACCCGACGGGTCGCGCGGCGTCGTGTTCCTGTCCCTGGACGCCCCGCGCCTTCCCGTGGTGCTGGGCGCCCGCGCCGCCGGCGTCCCCTACGTCTGGTCGCGGTGCCGCGCCGCGGCGACAGGAGGTCCCGCGCCCGTCCGCGGCTATGCGGTCGAGCGCCGCCGCGGAGGCGCCCGTTCGTCCTTCTCGGTCCGCCCGGACCTCGCACGGCGTGCAGAGGATCCGCTGTCCCTGGAGCTCACCGCCCGGTTCGGAGCCCACCACAGGGCGGCCGGGGCGACGTGGTGGGTGCCCGTGGCCCACAGGCCGTGGCCCCTGTACCCGGCGAGACCGGTCCACCTCGAGGACGGGCTCCTCCGGGCGGCCGGCCTGACGGTCGAGGGACCACCGGAGTCGGTGCTGTTCTCCCCCGGCGTGCGGGCCCGGCTCGGACGGCCGTCGGTGCTGCGGACGGCCTGAGCGTCGGGCTCCGCGGGTCTGCGCCACGGCGGGAGCCCACGGACGGCTGCCGTGTTGCGCCGTGTGACACGGGGCGCGTCACACTTCGGCGTGGGACGTCTTCTGGGCACCCCGACTTGGCGCCGGGCCGGAGAGCCGTTGAAATGGTCCTTGCATCTATCCAGAGCGGCCGAGAGACCTGGCTCGTCGACGCCGCAGCAACCATCCGCCGTCCCGCACGGGGCGACGGAACGGTGCTCCCGCCAGGACCGATGGAGCTGTCGCAGCCTCCCGGACCGGTTCCGGGACGGCTGGCGCCCTCCCTCGGGGTGACCCAGGAGGAACACGTGACACGAACGCCGAGCGGCCGGACGGCGCCGCCGTCCCTGTCCTACGAGCTCTACCCGCCGCGCTGCGCGGCGAGCGCCGAGACGCTGCTGCGGACCATCCAGGCGCTCGAGCCCACCCGTCCCGACCACGTCTCCGTGACGTACAGCGGGGACGCCGTGCGGCGGGACCGCTCCCTGGCGCTGCTCGACCACCTCCTGGCCCGCACCTGCCTCCGGCCGCTCGCGCACCTCACCTGCGCCGGGAGCACACGGGAGGAGCTGGAGGACGTCGTCGTCTCGCTCGTGCGGCGCGGGGTCCGCGGCGTGCTGGCGCTGCGCGGGGACCTGCCGGAGGACCCCGCGGCGTTCCGCGGGGAGCTGCCGTTCGCGACCCACCTCGTGGAGCTCGTGCGGGACGTGGAGCGGCGTCACACGGCGCACCTCGCCGCCGGCCGGCTGGCGGTGGGCGTGGCCGCGTACCCCACCCGGCACCCGGAGTCGCCGTCCGTGGCGCACGACGTCGACGTGCTCCTGGCGAAGCAGCACTCCGGCGCGGACTTCGCGATCACGCAGGTCTACTTCCGGCCGGAGGAGTACGAGCAGCTGCTGGACTCCGCCCGGGCCGCCGGGGTCACGATCCCGATCGTCCCGGGGATCATGCCGGTGACCGGCGTGCGCCGACTGCGCAACCTCTGCCGGCTGGCCGGCATGGCCCCGGACCCGGCGCTGGAGGCCGCCCTCGAGCACGCCCCCGGACCCGACGCGCGGCACCGGGCCGGCGTGGAGTTCGCCGCGGAGCTGTGCCGCGCCGCACTCCACGCCGGCGCCCCCGGCCTGCACCTCTACACGTTCAACGAGCACCGGGCGGTGCTGGACCTGCTCGAGCGCGTGGACCTGCCGCGCACGCCCCACGAGCCCGCCCCGCTCCCCCGGCTGCTGCCGGCCTGAGCCGCCCCGCGGACACCCGGCCGGCCGCGGCAACCACAGACCTTCCCGAACCACCATCCACGACACGTCAGGAGCACCTCCATGAGCACGACCACCACCCCGACCGCCGTCCCCGCCTTCCCCGCGGCCACGATCACGGGCTACCCGCGGATCGGCCGCCGCCGCGAGCTGAAGAAGGCCCTCGAGGCCTACTGGGCCGGGCGCTCGACCCGCGAGGAGCTGGAGACGGCCGCCGCCGAGCTGCAGCTGGCCACCTACCGGCGTCTCGTCGAGCTCGGCCTCGGCGCGCAGGACTCGTCCCTGCCGGCCGAGTTCGCCCTCTACGACCAGGTCCTCGACACGACCGTGGCACTGGGCGCGGTGCCCTCCCGCTTCGCCGACCTGGCCGACGCCGAGGGCCGTCTCGACCTCGACGCGAGCTTCGTGCTGGCCCGCGGCGACGCCGGCCGGGCGCCGCTGGAGATGACCAAGTGGTTCGACACCAACTACCACTACCTCGTCCCCGAGATCGGCCCGCGGACCCCCTTCCGTGCCACCGCCGAGCGTCTCGTCGCCGACGTGCGCCGCGCCGCCGAGCACGGGTTCACCGTCCGCCCCGTCCTCGTGGGCCCCGTCTCCTTCCTCCTCCTGGCCAAGGCCGACGACGACGCCCCCGCCGGCTTCGACCCGCTGCAGCGGCTCGGCGACGTGCTCCCGGTGTACGCCGAGCTGCTGGCGGCGCTGGACGCCGCCGGCGCGGAGTGGGTGCAGCTCGAGGAGCCGGCCCTCGTGGCCGACCAGCCGGTCCCCGCCGACCGGCTGGCCGAGGCCGTGCGCGAGGCCTACACGACGCTGGCCGCCGCGGCCGAGCGCCCGCAGCTGTTCGTCACCACCTCCTACGGCTCGACGGGCTCGCTGCTGCGGCCCCTGGCCGGCTCGGGCGTCGAGGCCCTGCACCTGGACCTCGTCAAGGGCGCGCTCCCCACGGCCGAGGAGCTGGAGCTCTTCCGGGGCGAGGACGCCGCGGTGCTCGTGGCGGGCGCCGTCGACGGCCACAACATCTGGCGGGCCGACCTGGCGGGCCGGCTCGACCAGCTCGAGGAGCTGGCCCGGGCCGGCGCCCAGGTCTCCGTGGCCAGCTCCACGTCCCTCTTCCACGTCCCCCACGACGTCGCCGAGGAGACGCAGCTGGACCCCGTGCTGCGCAGCTGGCTCGCCTTCGCCGACCAGAAGGTCGGCGAGATCGTGACCCTCTCCCGCGGCCTGGCCGCCGGCCGGGACGCCGTGGCGGAGCAGCTGGCCGAGGCCGCCGAGGCCCGCCGCACCCGGGAGGGCGCCGCCGGCGTCCGCGACGCGGCCGTGCGAGAGCGCGCCGCCTCGGTGACCGCCGCCGAGATCGGGCGCGCCCCCGCCGAGGTCCGCCGCGCCGCCCAGGAGGGCCGCTCCTTCACGGCCTCCGGCCCCCTGCCCCTCCTGCCGACGACGACCATCGGATCCTTCCCGCAGACCCCGGAGGTCCGGGCGCAGCGGGCGAAGGTCCGCTCCGGCGCCGTGACCCCCGAGGCCTACGACCGGTTCCTGCGCGAGGAGATCGAGCGGGTGGTCCGGCTGCAGGAGGAGCTCGGCCTGGACGTCCTCGTGCACGGCGAGGCGGAGCGCAACGACATGGTGCAGTACTTCGCCGAGCACCTCGACGGCTTCGCGACCACCGAGCACGGCTGGGTCCAGTCCTACGGGTCCCGCTGCACCCGGCCCTCCATCCTCTGGGGCGACGTCAGCCGTGAGGGCGAGGGCCTGCGCGGCGAGGCCATCACCGTCCCGTGGATCGGCCACGCCCAGTCCCTGACCGACAAGCCGGTCAAGGGCATGCTGACGGGCCCGGTGACGATCCTCGCGTGGTCCTTCGTGCGCGACGACCAGCCGCTCGGGGAGACCGCGAACCAGGTGGCGCTCGCCCTGCGGGACGAGGTCCTGGACCTCGAGGCCGCCGGGATCGGGATCATCCAGGTGGACGAGCCGGCGCTGCGGGAGCTGCTGCCGCTGCGCCGGGAGGACCAGCCCGCCTACCTGGAGTGGTCCGTGGACTCCTTCCGCCTGGCCACCTCGGGCGTGCGGGACGAGACCCAGATCCACACCCACCTGTGCTACTCGGAGTTCGGCGAGGTGGTCGACGCGATCGACGGCCTCGACGCCGACGTCACCTCGATCGAGGCCGCCCGCTCCCGGATGGAGGTGCTCACGGACCTCGAGGCCGCCGGCTTCTCCCGGGGCATCGGTCCGGGCGTGTGGGACATCCACTCCCCGCGGGTGCCCTCCCAGGAGGAGGTCGAGCAGCTGCTCGGCCGGGCCCTCCAGCACGTGCCGGCGCGCACCCTCTGGGTCAACCCGGACTGCGGGCTGAAGACCCGCGGCTACGAGGAGACGAAGGCCTCGCTGGTCCACCTCGTGGCGGCGGCCCGGACCGCCCGCGAGGGCCTCGACGGGTCGGCCGACGGGGCGCGGGAGGCCGGTGTGCCGCTGATCGTCCAGCACGGCTGATCCCGGACCCACCACCTGACGCGCGGTCGCTCAGTCCAGGTCCGCCGGGAGGTCCGGGAAGGCCTGCGCCACCCCGGCGTGACGGATGCCGCCCTCCGCCACGTTGAGCCCCGCGCCGAACCCCGGGTCCTCGGCCAGGGCCTGCCGGGGGTCCCGGGCCAGCCGCCGCACGTAGGGGGCCGTGGCGTTGGCCAGGGCCCGCGTCGCGGTGCGCGGCACCACACCGGGCATGTTGGTGACGCAGTAGTGGGTGATCCCGTCGACCTCGAACGTCGGGTCGTCGTACGTGGTGGGACGGGAGGTCTCGAAGCACCCGCCCTGGTCGATGGCCACGTCCACCAGCAGGGCACGGTCGTGCAGCGTCGCCAGGTGCTCCCGGCGCACGAGCTTCGGCGCCGCCGCGCCGGGGACGAGCACGGCTCCGATCACCAGGTGCGCCCCGGTGATCTCGTCCTCGAGGACGTGCTCGTCGCTCATCAGCACGCGCGCCCGGTGGCCCATCAGGTCGGTCAGCTCCCGGATCCGTGCGCCGTCGGCGTCCAGCACCGTGACGTCCGCCATCAGCCCGACCGCGGCGAGCGCCGCCTGGGTCCCCACGGCGCCGCCGCCGATCACGACGACCTTCGCCGCCGCGACGCCGGGCACCCCGCCCATGAGCAGACCGGGCCCGCCGGCGTTGGACTGCAGGTGGTGGGCGGCGGACTGCGCGGCGAGCCGGCCGGCGATCTCGGACATCGGCTGCAGCAGCGGCAGGATCCTGCCGGAGCGCACGGTCTCGAAGGCCACCGCGGTCGTCCCGGCCCTGAGGAGCGCCTCGGTCAGCGGCCGGTTCGCGGCGAGGTGCAGGTAGGCGAAGAGCACGAGGTCCGGGCGCAGGAGAGCGTGCTCCTCCGCCACGGGCTCCTTGACCTTGACCAGCAGCTCGGCCCGCTCCCACACCGTGTCCCGGTCGACCACCTCGGCCCCCGCGGCGGCGTAGGCGTCGTCGTCGAACCCGGACCCGACCCCCGCGCCGGTCTCCACGTACACCTCGTGGCCGTCCCGCACGAGAGCGGTGACACCGGCGGGCATGAGGCCCACCCGCTGCTCGGCCGGCTTGATCTCCCTGGGGACCGCTACACGCATCCTGAGCCCCTTCTCTGGTCGGTGCCGGTGGTGCCCGTCCGGGACCGGGGCCCCCGGTCGTGCACAGCTCGGATCTCCAGGATACGTCGTCGGCTTATTGTTGACAATCTGCAATCTTATTTCCATCATGAACCATGACCACTTCGTTGCCCGGATCACACCCCGTGGAGCACCTGATCCCCGGCGTTCCCGACCGCGCGAGCACCCCCGACGTGCGCCCGGCGCTGTTCTCCGCCGCCGAGTACGACCACCGGCTGCAGAGCGTCCGCCGGAAGATGGAGTACCAGGGACTCAGCGCCCTGATCGTGACCGACCCGGCGAACATCTTCTACCTCACCGGCTACGACGCCTGGTCGTTCTACACCCCGCAGATGCTCTACGTGCCGGAACAGGGCGAGATGCTCCTCTACCTGCGGGAGATGGACGCCAACGGGGCGTTCCGCACCAGCTGGCTCCCGCCGGAGCAGATCGCCGGCTATCCCGAGCGGTACGTGCACCGCCCCCACCTGCACCCGTTCGACTGGGTGGCGTTCGACCTGCGCCGGCGGGGGCGGATCGCCCCCGCCGCGAAGGGGTGCGTGGGCCTGGAGATGGACTCCCACTTCTTCTCCCCCAAGGGATACCGTGCGCTGGTCAACGCCCTGCCCGAGTGGACCCTCGTCGACGCGTTCGAGCTGGTGAACTGGGCGCGGGCCGTGAAGTCTGACGCCGAGATCCAGTACATGCGCACGGCCGCCCGGGTGACCACGGTCGCGATGCAGGCCGCGATCGACGCCATCGAGCCCGGCGTCCCGCAGAACCGCGTGGCCGCCCAGATCGCCCGGGCCCAGGCCGAGGGCGCCGGCGACGCGTGGGGGGACTTCCCCGCGATCGTCCCGATGCTGCCCACGGGCGCCTCCGCGGACACCCCGCACCTCACCTGGTCGGACCGGGTGCTGCAGGAGGGCGACGCCGTCGTCGTGGAGCTGGCCGGCGCCCACCGCCGGTACCACGTCCCCCTGGCCCGCACCGTCATGCTGGGCCCGCCCTCGGACGAGCTGCTGCGACTGGAGGTGGCGGTGGCCGAGGGTCTGCAGTCGGTCCTCGACACCGTGGCCGACGGCGTGCCCGTCCGGGAGCTCGCCAGCGCCTGGAACTGGGCCCTGGCCGAGCACGGGCTCGAGAAGCACAGCCGGCTCGGGTACTCCATCGGCATCGGCTACCCCCCGGACTGGGGCGAGCGCACCATCAGCATCCGGGCCGAGGACGAGTCCGTGCTGGCCGAGAACATGACCTTCCACGTCATCTGCGGCATGTGGATGACCGGGTACGGGTACGAGGTCTCGGAGTCCGTGCGCGTCACGCGCACCGGCGTGGAGACCTTCACCTCGTTCCCCCGAGCACTCATCAGGAAGTGAGCACCATGACGACCACCACCACTGCCCTCACCACGGTCGAGAACCTGGCCGTCAAGCCCACCCGCGGCATCGGCGGGGATCCGGCCCAGGGGCTGCTGCCCCTCGCCCGGCGCGCGGACGGCCTCGTCGGGTCGGTCATCGACTCCTCGACCTCCCTGCTCGCCGCGCAGACCCACGACATCGTCCGCTTCGCCATGGGGGCCCCGGCCGCCGAGGTCATCCCGACCGGCGAGTTCCGGCGGATCGCCGCCGAGGTCCTCGACGACAGCTCGTTCACCTACGGCGCCACCGAGGGCGAGCCGGGCCTCATCGAGACGGTGGTGGAGCACCACTCCACCACCCCCGAGCCCACCCGCCCGGAGCGTCTCGTCATCACCTCCGGTGGCATGCAGGGCCTCGACCTGGCGTTCAAGCTGTTCGTGGACCCCGGGGACCTGGTGGTGGTCGAGAGCCCGACCTACACCAACGGCTCGGGCACGGCCCTGAGCTACGGCGCGGACATCCTCGAGGTCCCGATGGACCGGGACGGCATGGACGTGGACGCCCTGGAGACCCTGGTGGCCGAGTCCGGGCGCACGCCGCGGGTGATCTACACCATCCCGAACTTCCAGAACCCCTCCGGCACCACGCTCAGCGAGGCGCGCCGCGTCCGCATCCTCGAGCTGGCGCACCGCTGGGGATCGATCGTCCTCGACGACGACCCGTACGGGGGCCTGCGCTTCGCCGGCACGGACGTGCCCGGGTTCCGGGCGATCAGCCCGGACGACCCCCTGGTCTTCTCCGTGCGCACGTTCTCCAAGGTGCTCGCCCCCGGGCTGCGCGTCGGGTGGGTCGACGCGGACCCGCGGCTGCGCAAGCTGCTCATCGCCGGCAAGCAGGCCATGGACACGTGCACGAACGTGCCCAACCAGCACATCGTGGAGCGGTTCGTGCGCCAGGGCGGCTACGACGACCACCTGGCCGGCCTGCGCACCGAGTACCGCCGGCGCAAGGAGGCCATGGACGCCTCGATCGCCCGGAACCTGGGGGCCCGGGTGAGGACCACGGACCCGGAGGGCGGGTTCTTCCTGTGGGTGACGCTGCAGGGCGAGGACGCCCGGGTCTCGACCTCCCGGCTGTTCGAGATCGCCCTGGCGGTGGGCGTCGCCTTCATCCCCGGCGCGGCGCTGTCCCCCTCGGGCCGGTTCGAGGACGCCTTCCGCCTCTGCTTCGCCTCGACCACCCCGGAGCGCACCGAGGTGGGCCTGCAGCGGCTGGCCCGTGCCCTGGACATCGCCCGCGCCGAGACCGACCGCTGAACGACGACCCGGGCTGAGCCCGGTCCGGAGGAACCATGCAGACCGCCCAGGAGCTCGAGCACGCCGTCCTCGGACTCGTCGACCCGGACGAGGTGGTGGCGCTGACGCGCGCGCTCGTCGACGCCGGCGGGGAGAACCCCGGCGGCACCGAGGAGCGCACCGCGCAGGTGCTCCAGGAGGCGGGGGCGGCGCGCGGCCTGGCGGTGCGCTCCGACCCGGCCGCCCCGGGCCGGCCGAACGTGGACGTGGAGCTGGCCCCCGGCGGGCCCGTCGGGGACGGTCCCGGTCTGCTCTTCCTCGGGCACTCGGACGTGGTGCCCGCCGGTCCCGGCTGGAGCCGGGAGCCGTTCCGCTCCGTCGTCGAGGACGGCCGGCTCTACGGGCGCGGGGCCACCGACATGAAGGGCGGGCTCGCCGCGGTGCTCGTGGCCATGGACGCCCTGCGGCGTGCCGGCGCGGAGCTCGACGGACCGGTGCGCCTGGCGTGCACGGTGGACGAGGAGGACCTGGGCATCGGCATCCGGCACCTGACGCGGCGGGGCCTCGGGCGCGCCTTCCGGGGCTGCGTGGTGGCCGAGCCGACCGACCTCGAGACCGTCGTGGCCTGCCGGGGCGACGCCTACCTGGAGCTCGAGGTCACCGGGGTGCCCGCCCACTCCGGGCGGCCCGCGGACGGCCGCAATGCCGTCGACGCCGCGGCCCGGGTGCTCGAGCTCGTCCGGGCCGACCACGCGCGCCGGCAGCAGGACCTGGACCCCCTGCTGGGGGCCGGGACGTGGAACGTCGGCCGGATCGAGGGCGGGCGCACCGCCTCGATGGTCGCCCCCTCCTGCCGCGTGTGGCTGGACCGCCGGCTGATGCCGGGCGAGGACGCGCACCAGCTCGCCGAGCAGCTGCTCGCCGACGTGGACGCGGCCGGCATCACCGGGGACGGCATCTCCGTGGGGGTCGAGGTGACCATGGCCATGCCGGGGTTCCGCACGGACGTCGGCCACCCGCTGGTCACCGCCGTGCACGGCGCCGTCGCCGGACTCGGCGGCCCGGCGTCCGTGGGGGGCTGGACCGCGGCCTGCGACGGCGGCTTCATCGCCCAGGACCACGGCGTGCCCACGGTGGTCATGGGCCCCGGCGGCCTCAACGACCAGGCCCACCAGGTCGACGAGTCCGTGGGCGTCGACGAGCTCGTGCTCGCCGCCCGCGCGTACGCCCTGACCGCCCTGCGCCTGCTCGGGGCCTGACCGCGCCGGACCCCCCGGACGGCGGAGCACGACGACAGGCCCCGAGCGGGCCCTGCTGCCCCGTCGGCTCGGCTCAGCGGCGGTCGGAGGTGAGCCGGGCAGGACGCCGGGTTCCCCAGTCGACCGCCTGCTCGTACGCCCGGGCGGCACGGAGCACCGTGCGGTCCGCGTGGCGCGGCCCGACGATCTGCAGTCCTGCGGGAAGGCCGGCCCCCGTGAAGCCGCAGGGCACGCTGACCGCCGGCTGCTGGGTCATGTTGAACGGGTAGGTGTAGGGCGTCCAGCTGGTCCAGTGCGGGGAGTGCCAGCCCTCGGGCACGTCGCGGTCCCGGGGGAAGGCCGGGATCGGCAGCGTGGGGGTCAGCAGCAGGTCGTAGGACTCGTGGAACCGGCCCATGGTCACGCCCAGGGCCATCCGGACGGCCGTGGCGTCGAGGAAGTCGGAGGCGCTGATCTCGCCCAGTTCCTCGATGCTGCGGCGCAGCCCGGGGTCCACCCTGTCCACGGCGCCCGGTCCGTAGCCCTCCAGGACCTTCGCGGCCCCGGCGAACCAGAGGATGCGGAACGCCTCGGCCGGGTCCTCGATGCCCGGGTCGACCTCCTCGACGACGGCGCCGAGCTGCTCGAACCGCTCGGCGGCCGCACGGACGAGCCGCTCGACCTCCGGGTCGTTCTGCCCGTACCCGAGCGTCGGCGAGAAGGCGATCCGCAGGTCGCGGACCCCGTCCTCGAGCCCGTCCAGGAAGGACCACGTGGGCGTCGGCAGGGCCGACCAGTCCCGGGAGTCGAATCCCGTGACGATGTCGAGCAGCAGGGCGGTGTCGGCCACGGTGCGGGTCATGGGGCCGGCGTGGGCCAGCGTGCCGAAGGGACTGGCGGGGAACATCGGGATGAGCCCGTAGGTGGGCTTGATGGCCACCGTGCCGGTGAACGCGGCGGGGATGCGCACCGAGCCGCCGCCGTCCGTGCCCACGGACCAGGGCCCCATGCCCAGGCCGACCGCCGTGGCGCTGCCGCCGCTCGAGCCGCCCGCGGTCAGACGGGCGTCCCGCGGGTTGCCGGTCGAGCCGTGGCGCAGGGAGTCGGTGACCCCCTTCCACGCGAACTCCGGGGTGGTGGTCTTGCCGATCAGCACGGCGCCGGTCTCGCGCAGCCGCGCCACGCAGGGGGCGTCCTCCTCCCACGGCCGGTCCGCGTCGATCAGCCGGGTGCCGCGCAGGGTCGGCCAGCCGCGGGTGTAGAAGATGTCCTTGATGGACGTCGGGACGCCGTCGCCGGGACCCAGCGGCTCCCCGGCCCGCCACCGCTTCTCCGACGCGGCGGCCGACGCCAGTGCCTGCTCGTGGTCCACGGAGACGAAGGCGTTCACGGCGCCGTCGAACTCGTCGACGGCCTCGAGCGCGGCGCGCGTGGCGTCGACCGGGGAGAGGCCGCCGCTGCGGTAGCCGTCCAGCAGTTCCAGGGCCGTGAGCTCTGTCAGGTCAGTCATGGGTGTTCTCCTCGTCGGGGGATGGCTGGACGGGCACCACGATGGGATCGCGCCGGGTGGACGTGAGGATCTCCCCACCCTCCGGCGTGACGAGCACGGTGTCCGAGATGACGTAGTCGGCGGGCTCCTGGCCGAGGATCCACGAGAGGACGTGGAAGACCATGCCTGCCCGGATCCGGGTGGTCCCGCCCCTGCGCAGGCCGGCCACGCCGGCGCCGCCGACCCAGCTCGGCGGGAACCCGATGCCCACCGCGTAGCCGCAGTGGTGCCTGCGGTAGTCGCTGTGCCCGAGGCCGCGGTCGACCACGGCCTGCCACGCCGCGTAGACGTCCCCGTTGAGCACACCGGGCCGCAGCGCCTGCCGGACCGCCTCCAGGCCCTCGGCGGCGATCTCCGCCGCCCGCTCGGTGCCCCAGGGCGCCTCCCCCAGATAGGCCATGCGGGTCAGGGGCGCGTGGTAGTGGGCCACCGACGCGGAGAGCTCCATGAAGACGGCGTCGTCGGGGCCGATGGTCCGGGCCCGCCAGGTCGCGTGCTCGTGCAGGAGGATGTCCCGGGAGCGGATGAGGGGCGCGAAGCCGGGGTACTCGCTGCCGGCGAGCATCATCTCCCGGTAGACCGCGGCGGCGACCTCCCGCTCGGACACGCCGGTCGCAACCGTGCCCAGTCCGGCCTCGATGGCGCGGGAGGAGGCCACCGCCGCGCGGCGCACGTGGACGATCTCCGCCGGGCTCTTGACCTGCCGGACGGTCTCGACGATGCCCGAACCGTCGGAGAGCAGCAGGCCCCCGAGCCGGCCGCGCAGGGACTCCCACACGGTCAGCGGGAAGCACATCGAGGACTGCTCGACGCCCACCGTGGCCCCGTTCGGGGCCACGGAGCGGATCGCGACGGCGGACGGGCCCGCCGGGTCCTCGTCGTCGGCGAAGGCCACGTGGGTGCACTGCGGGACCTGGGCGGTGATCGTGGTGCCCTCCATGGCGCGCGCCACGAGCAACGGCCGCCCGTCGAGCGGCAGGACCAGCATGGTGAACGCGAAGTAGCCCTGGTGGTTCAGCCCGGTGAGGTAGTAGATGTTCTCCGGGCTCACGAGCAGCAGCGCGGCCATCCCGCGCCGTCCCATCTCCTCACGGACGACGGCGACCCGCCGCGCGTACTCCTCCGCGGAGAAGTAGGGCTCCTCGGGGTTGATGTACGGCGGCGTGGCCACCGACGGCGGCATGGCCAGCGGCGGGTCGGAGACCACCGTGGCCGGCGCGGTGCCCGGGGACCGGGTCGTCACGTCAGACGCCTCCGGCCGAGGGGTCCGCGGGGCCCGTCCGGGACGGCGGCCCGTGGAGGGCTGTGAGAACCATGGAAGGATCGATCTCCGTTCGTACGATTGTTGACAACAGCATAGGGCGGGCGCGTGACCCAGGCAACAGGGGGCAGCTGCGGGGCCCGGCGCCCCGGGTGCCGCCGGGGCGCCCGGGAGGTCACCGGAGGGGCGGGGTGAGGCGAGCGCTCGCACCTCCCGCTGGGATCCCGCCGGGAGGCACGACCGTCCACTCAGCGCTTGGGCATCAGCGGGGTGCCGGCGATCTTCTCCGACTCGTGGAAGGAGAAGTCCGCGGCCTCGCGCTCGTAGAGCTCGGCGTACCTGCCCACTCGCTCGCGGTCGAGCTCCACGCCGATCCCCGGGCCCTCGGGCACGCTGAGGCAGCCGTTCACGTAGGCCAGCGGGCCGGCGCCCCCGACGACGTCGTCGGAGAGGAAGGAGCCGTAGCCCTGGTTGGCATGGATGAAGTTCGGGGTCGAGGCCATGACGTGCACGCCGGCGTAGGCGGCCACCCCGAGCTCGCCCAGACTGTGCTTGAGCACGGGCAGCCCGGCCACCTCGCACATGCCGGCACCGCGCTTGAGATTGAGCAGACCACCGTCCATCTGGTTGTCCACGGAGACCACGTCGGCGGCGCCGGCCTTGATCAGCTCCAGCTGGTCGTAACGGGTCCAGGACGCCTCGTTGGCGAGCAGCGGGGTGTTGATCCGGCTGCGCACGTACGCCATCTCGGCGAGATTGCGCCCGGAGACCGGCTGCTCCACCAGCTCCAGACCGAACCTCTCCATCTCGCCGACGATGCGGATCGTCGCCGCCGCCGACCACGCCTCGTTGGCGTCCACCCGGATCTTCGCGTCCGGGCCCGTGGCCGAGCGGATCGCCTCGACCCGCTCGATGTCGTGCGTGGGCTCGCCGGAGCCGACCTTGATGTAGAACGTGCGGAAGCCCTCGGCGTAGCCCTCGGCGGCGTCGCCGGCCATGTCCGAGGCCGGCTTGTGGCTGAGGTAGTAGAAGTACTCGACCTCGTCGCGGACCCTGCCCCCGAACAGGTTCACCAGCGGCTGGCCGCTGACCTTGCCCACGATGTCCCAGCAGGCCATCTCGACCGCGGCGATGGCCGGGCTGGTCGCCTTCACGTGGTGCCACGTGCCGATGATGTTGACCCGTTTCATGATCCGCTCGATGTCGAACGGGCTCTCCCCGAGCACCAGGGGCTCGATCGAGCGCAAGACCGCCAGGACGATGTCGGCCGAGGGATACGCGGCGGCCTCACCGAGTCCCACCACCCCCTCGTCGGTGTCGACCTCGAGCAGAATGCTGACCATGCCGCGGCGCCCGCCGAAGGCCCAGATCTCGTCCTCGGTGAAGGGAACGGCAACAGGAGTGGCCCGGAGGCCCGTGATGCGCAATGCGGATGTCCTGACTGTCGGAGGTGCGTGCGGTGGTGGCGGTCGCACGACGTTGCGGCCATCGGACGCCGTGGGGGACGGCGCCCTGTCGGCCGGGGCCGTTGCACGAGCGCGGCGGCGCCACGGGGCAGGAGCCGGGACGGAGGGGCACGGGGGACGGCACCGGCGCGCCACGGCGTCGAACGATCCTTCAGTAGGATTGTCGACAACCGGAGTCTATGCACGCGATCTGCGGCGCGGCAAGAGCCCTGGAGCGGGAATGTCGGCCACCGCCACCGGTGGTGGTCCCGCGCGGTGGGGACAGAACGAGAACGGGCCCGTGGAACCCGCACCGATTCGAGGTATGATTGTGGACAATCATCTCATTCCCGCCCGGGATCCGACGACCGGAGGCACGATGTCCAGCCCCATCCTTCAACCCGTGGTCCAGGAGACCACGCCGGCTCTGATCGCGCGGCAGTTGCGGCGGGCCATCGGCGAGGGCGACCTGGTGCCGGGCCAGCAGCTCAACGAGGCCGAGCTCAGCCGCCGCCTCGGCGTGAGCCGCGGGCCCCTGCGCGAGGCCATGCAGCGGCTGACCCAGGAGGGCCTGCTCGTCAGCATCCGGAACCGGGGCGTGTTCGTCATCGAGGTCACGGACGACGACGTGCGGGACATGTACCTGGCGCGCACCGCCCTGGAGCGGGCGGCCGCCGCACGCGCCGTCGAGATCCACGGCGCGCACGCCGGCGAACGCCTGCTCGAGGTGGTGCAGTCCATGGCGGCGGCCGTGGCGCAGAACAACGCGGACGCGCTCACGGAGGCCGACGTCGAGTTCCACGCGCTGCTCGTGGCCCTCGCCGGCAGCCCGCGGCTCTCCCGGATGCACACCACACTCATGGTGGAGACCCGCATGTGCATCACCGCCCTGGAGAACCGGTACAGCTCCCACGTCTTCCGGCTGGAGGAGCACCGGGACATCGCGGAGGCGATCGGCCGGTCCGACGTCGAACGCGCGGACGAGCTGCTGCTGGCCCACATGGAGGACGCCATCGGACGCCTCCGACCCGCCGAGCGGTGAACGGCGGAGGGTGATCCGTGGGCGGTGCACGGCCGTCCGTGGCCGGGCACCGCC
>NZ_JBISWL010000105.1:0-26418 GCF_044462265.1 Kocuria rhizosphaerae | reverse complement strand
GTTGCGCGAGTGCCCCTCTCCCGGCCATGACGGCCGGGAGAGGGGCACTGCTGCGTCGGGGGCCGGCACGCCGGCCGGCGCGTCAGCCGCGGGGAACGGCCATGTACTTGGTCTCGAGGAACTCCTCGATGCCCACGCGGCCCCCCTCGCGGCCCAGGCCGGAGGCCTTGATCCCGCCGAAGGGCGCCGCCGGGTTGGAGACGATGCCCGTGTTGAGGCCGAGCATGCCGACCTCGAGGGCGTCCCCCACCCGGAAGCCGCGGTCGATGTCCTGCGTGAACAGGTACCCCACGAGACCCCACGGGGTGTCGTTGGCCATGCGGACGACCTCGTCCTCGGTGTCGAACGGGATCACGGGGGCCACAGGACCGAAGATCTCCTCGTTCATGAGCTGGGCGGAGGGATCGACGCCGGACAGGACGGTCGGGGAGTAGAAGTACCCGGCCCGGTCCGGGCGCGAGCCGCCGCAGACCACCGTGGCGCCCTTGCCCACGGCGTCGTCCACCAGCTCCTGCACCTTGGCCAGCGCCTTCTCCTCGACCAGGGGACCGACCTGGGTCCCGTCCTGCGCGCCGTCGCCCACGGACAGGGAGCCCAGGCGTGCGGCGAGCCGCTCGGAGAACTCGCCGGCGATCGAGCGCTGCACGAACAGGCGGTTGGCCGCCGTGCAGGCCTCCCCCATGTTGCGCATCTTCGCGGCGACGGCGCCCTCGACGGCCCGGTCCAGGTCGGCGTCCTCGAAGACGACGAACGGGGCGTTGCCGCCGAGCTCCATGGAGGAGCGCATGACGTGCTGGGCGGCCTGCTCGAGCAGGCGCACTCCCACCTCGGTCGAGCCGGTGAAACTGATCTTGCGGGCGATGCCGCTGGACATCCAGGGGCCCACCACCGCGGAGGCCTTGGAGGTGCAGACGACGTTGAGCACGCCCTCGGGGAGGCCGGCCTCCACGAGGATGTCGACCAGGGCGAGGGAGGACAGCGGGGTCAGGTTGGCGGGCTTGAACACCATGGTGCAGCCGGCGGCGATCGCGGGACCGATCTTGCGGGTGCCCATGGCCAGCGGGAAGTTCCAGGGGGTGACCAGCACGCACGGACCCACCGGCTCCTTGGAGACCAGGATCCGGTTCTTCCCGTCGCCCGTGGTGGTCTGGTCGCCGCCGATGCGCACGGCCTCTTCGGAGAACCAGCGGAAGAACTCGGCGGCGTAGGCGACCTCGCCCTTGGCCTCGGCGAAGGGCTTGCCCATCTCCGTGGTCATGATCAGGGCCAGCTCGTCCTGGCGCGACATGATGATGTCGTAGGCCCGGCGCAGGATCTCGCTGCGGGCCCGGGGCGGGGTCTTCGCCCAGTCCTTCTGGACCCGCCCGGCGGTCTCGATGGCGCGCTGGGCGTCCTCGGGGCCGCCGTCGGCGACCGTGGCGATGACCTCCTCGGTGGCGGGATTGACGACGTCGAAGCGCTTGCCGGAGGCCGACTCGCACCAGCTTCCGTCGATGAACAGGCCGGTGCTGACCGTGCCGACGGCGTCGAGCGCCTTCTGGGAGGTGCGGGAGGCGTTGACGTTGGTGGTCATGGTGTGTCCTCTTTCGGGGTCGTGGAACGGGTTCGGGCGGGGGCTGCGGCCGAGGGTTCCGGCCGGCCCGGGTCCAGGATCTGGGCCAGGTGCAGTCCCGGCCTGGCGTCGTCGAGCTGGTTCACCTGCATGGCGCACGAGAAGCCGTCGGTGAGCACCACGGTTTCCCGGTCGGTGCTGCGCAGGGCCGGGGCCAGGGAGTTCTCGGCGACCTGCATGCTGACGTCGTAGTGCTGCTTCTCGAAGCCGAAGTTTCCGGCCACACCGCAGCAGCCGGTGGCGTCGAGCACCTCGGCCACGCCGGCGGCGGCGAGCGCCGCGCGCTGGGTGCCGGCGCCGAAGACCGAGTACTCGTGGCAGTGCGTCTGCAGCACCGCCCGGCCGGGCACCGGCCGGGCCGGGGACGGAACCCATCCGGCCTCGGCGCGCTCGGCCACGTGCGATGCGAAGCTGCGCACGCGGGCCGCTACCCGCCGGGCCTGCTCCGTGTGCACGAGCTCGGGCAGGTCCTTGCGCAGGGCCGCGGCGCAGCTGGGCTCCACGACGACGATCGGCCGGTCCGTCCCGTCGTCGAGCGTCTCCGCGGCCCGGGCCAGCAGTTTCCTGGCGGTGGCCAGCTGGCCGGTGGAGATCCACGTGAGCCCGCAGCAGGCGTCGGCGGAGCACTTCACGGTCTCGCCGGTGTCGGCGAGCACCCGGGCGGCGGCACCGGCCACCTCGGGGCGGAAGCCCCGGGTGAAGGTGTCGACGAACAGCACCGCGGTCCCGTCCCCGGTCGACTCCACGGCGGCGACCTCCCGGCGCCACTCCCGCGCGCCGGCGAAGCGCGGGAGCGCCCGCCGGGTGGTCAGCCCGCCCAGGGCGGCGGCGACCTTGCCCAGTGGGGTGGCCAGCACCGCGTTGACCAGCGGGGCGATCCGCCCGGTCAGCGTCAGCCAGCGGGGCAGCCAGCCCAGGGAGAAGTGCGAGAGCGGGCGGAGCCGGCCGCGGTAGTAGTGGTCGAAGAACTCGGACTTGTAGGTGGCCATGTCCACGCCGGCCGGGCAGTCGGTGGCGCAGGCCTTGCAGGACAGGCACAGGTCCAGGACCTCGCGCACCTCCTCCGAGCGCCACCCCTCCTGCACGGTGCGCGCGCCGCGGACCATGTCCTGGAGCACCCGCGCCCGGCCCCTGGTGGAGTCCTTCTCGTCCCGGGTGGCCCGGTAGCTGGGGCACATGACCCCACCGGTGTCCGCGCGGCAGCGGCCCACGCCGATGCAGCCCTGCACGGCGTGCACCCACGGGTCGGTGCCCGCGCCGTGGGCCGTGGCCGGCTCGTCGGTCTCGGCGAGCGAGCCGCCGTGGCTGCCGATCGGTCTCAGGTCGAAGCTCGTGCGCCACTCCCGCGCCGGGACACCCGCCAGCGCCAGGTGGGCGTCCAGGGGGTCGGGCGCGGTGATCGACCCGGGGTTGAGGATCCCGGCCGGGTCCCACAGCCGGCGGTAGGCGGCGAAGGCCGCGAGCACCGCCGGGGAGTACATGATCGGGAGCAGCTCCGAGCGGGCCCGCCCGTCCCCGTGCTCCCCGGACAGCGACCCGCCGTGGCGGACCACCAGCTCGGCCGCCTCGCGCGTGAAGCGGCGGAAGACCTCCCGTCCGTCCTCGGTGCGCAGGTCGAAGGTGATGCGCACGTGCATGCACCCGGCGCCGAAGTGGCCGTACATGACGCCGGTCAGCCCGTGCTCGGCCATCAGGACGCGCAGGTCCCCGAGGTAGTCCGCGAGGTCCTCCGGGGCGACGGCGGAGTCCTCCCAGCCCGGCCAGGACTCCCCGCCGCTGGCCAGGCGGGAGGACAGGCCCGCGCCGTCCTCGCGCACACGCCACAGCGAGGCGCGCTCCACGAGATCCGGCACCGCCCGTCCCTCCACGAGCCGGCCGTTCTCGCCCAGCCGGGCGAGCAGGCGGTCGGCCTCGGCGGCGACCGCCTCCGGGTCGTCCCCGTCCAGATCCACGAACAGCCATGCCCGCCCGGCGGGCAGGCCCAGGACCGAGTTCTCCCCGCGGCGGAAGCGCATGGTCTCCACGATGGCCTCGTCGGTGCCCTCCACCGCGGCCGGGGCGAACTCCAGGATGGCGCCGATGTCCCGGGCGGCCTCCACCACGTCCTCGTAGCCGAGGCACACCAGCAGGGCGCTCGCGGGCTTCGGGACGAGCTTCATCCGCGCCCGGACCACCACGGCGCAGGTGCCCTCCGAGCCCACGAGGGCGCGGGCCACGTTGAACTTCCTCTCGGGCAGCAGGTTCTCCAGGTGATATCCCGAGACCTGGCGCTGGATCCGGCCGAGCTCCACCCGCAGGACGGCGAGGTTCTCCCGCGCCAGCTGCTCCAGGGACGCGGTGAGCTCCTCGGCGCGGGCGGCGGAGAACGCGTCCTGCGGATCGGTGGCCCGCAGTCCCGTGGTCGTGGCGGTCAGCCGCGCCCCGTCCGAGGTGACGACGTCGATCTCCGCGACGTGGTCGGAGGTGCGCCCGTAGCGCACGGAGTGGTTCCCGCACGCGTCGTTGCCGACGGCCCCGCCCACCGTGGCGCGGTTCTTGGAGGAGGGGTCCGGGGCGAAGGTGGCGCGGTTGCCGGTGGCGGACTCCACCTCCCGGGTGAGGTCGGAGAGCACCACCCCGGGATCCACGTCCACGGTGCCCGCGGCCTCGTCCACGGTGTGGATCCGGTTCATGTGGCGGGAGAAGTCCAGCACCACCCCGGGACCCACGGCGTTGCCGGCCATGGAGGTGCCTCCGCCGCGGCCGATCAGCGCCGTGCCGGTCTCCCGGCACGCCGCCACCGTCCCCACCACGTCCTCCACGGTGCGGGGGAACACCACGGCCAGCGGCGCGACCCGGTAGTTGGAGGCGTCGTAGGCGTACTCGGCCAGCCGGCGCGGCGAGGCGTCGGCCACCACGCCGGCCGCCGCCAGGCGCGCGAGCACGGCGGGCTCCGCCGGGGCGTTCCCGCGCACGGCGACGGCACGGTCGCCCGCGGACGTCGCGTCCGCCGTGGCACGGACGGCCGTCGTGGGCTCGGGGATGCCGGGGTTCATGGTGTCCTTCAGGATCCGGTGGCGGTGGTGACGGCCTCGGTGACGGTGGCGAGGGCGGCCTCGAAGCGCTCCAGACCCGTGGCGACCTCCTCGGCGGTGACCACCAGGGCGGGGATGAGCCGCACCACGTTGCCCGCGGGTCCGCAGGTGAGCGTGAGCAGGTCCTGGTCCGTGGTCGCCTGCTGGACGGCGGCCGCCGTCCGGGCATCCGGGGAGCCGTCCTCCGCGGTGAACTCGATGCCCTGCATGAGGCCACGGCCGCGGACGTTGCCGATCACGGGGAAGCGCTCCTGGATCTCCTTCAGCCCGGCCTGCAGCTGCTCGCCGCGCACGCGGGAGTTCTCCACGAGGCCTTCCTCCGCCACGACCTCCAGGGTCGCGACGCCGGCCGCGGCGGAGACGGCGTTGCCGCCGTAGGTGCCGCCCTGGGAGCCCGGCCAGGCCTTGGACATGGTCTCGGTCGAGGCCGCGATGGCGGAGATGGGGAAGCCGGAGGCGATGCCCTTGGCCGTGATGATGATGTCCGGGGTGACGTTGGAGTACTGGTGACCCCAGAACTTGCCGGTCCGGCCCACGCCCGCCTGCACCTCGTCGAAGATCAGCTGGATGCCGTGCCGGTCGGCCCGCTCGCGCAGTCCGTCCATGAAGGCCCCGGGCGTGGGCAGGTAGCCGCCGTCGCCCAGGGCCGGCTCGATGAGGAACGCGGCCGTGTCGTTGGGCGCCGTGCGCGTCTGCAGCAGGTAATCCAGTTCCTGGAGGGCGAAGGCCACCGCGGCCTCCTCGTCCCAGCCGTAGCGGTAGGCGTACGGGAAGGCGGACATGTGCACGCCGGCCATCAACGGCGCATACCCGGCCGAGAACTTCGTGCCGGCGGTGGTGAGCGAGGCGGCGGCCACGGTGCGACCGTGGAATCCGCCCTGGAACACCACGATGTTGGGGCGCCCGGTGGCCATCCGCGCCAGGCGGATGGCGGCCTCGACGGCCTCGGAGCCGGAGTTGGCGTAGAACACGGAGTCCAGTCCCTCGGGCAGCACCTCGCCCAGCTTCTCGGTCAGCGCCAGCAGCGGCTGGTGCATCACGGTGGTGTACTGCGCGTGAATGATCTTGCCGACCTGCTCGCGGGCGGCGGCGACCACCTTCGGGTGGCAGTGCCCCGTGCTGGTGACGCCGATGCCGGTCGTGAAGTCGAGGTAGGACCGTCCGTCGGTCCCGTGGATCCAGCTGCCCTGGGCGTGGTCCACGACCACGGGGGTCGCCTGCTTGAGTACGGGGCTGAGTTTCGTCATGGTTCCAGTGTCCTGGAGCGATCGACTTATTGTCAACAATCTGCGTGAGACCTACAGTGAGCACATGGAAGAGACACAGCAGCCCCCGGGGT
Organism: Kocuria rhizosphaerae; assembly: GCF_044462265.1. NCBI lineage: Bacteria > Bacillati > Actinomycetota > Actinomycetes > Micrococcales > Micrococcaceae > Kocuria > Kocuria rhizosphaerae. Next base: position 20,393 of record NZ_JBISWL010000105.1, on the reverse strand, counting down.
CCGGGCCCCGCCCGAAGGTCGTCGTCCTCACGGCCCCCGGCACGCCCCCGCCGTACAACGCCGCCGCGCTCGAGGAGGACGCGGACGTGGTCCACGCCGACGCGGAGGGACTGGCCGACGTCCTGGGCGGCGCCCAGGTCCTGTTCGTGTGGGACTTCTTCTCCACCGCACTGCGTGACGCGTGGCCCCGCGCCGACGCCCTCGAGTGGGTGCACGTGGCGGCCGCCGGCGTGGACTCCCTGCTCTTCGACGCGCTGCGCACGTCGGACGTGGAGGTCACCAACGCCCACGGCGCGTTCGACGGCCCCATCGCCGAGTTCGTCCTGGCGTCGGTGCTCGCCCACGACAAGCAGCTGCACACCAGCAAGGACCTCCAGCGCCGGGGCGTGTGGCAGCACCGCGAGGTGGTGCGGACCGCGGGACAACGCGCCCTCGTGGTGGGCACGGGCGGGATCGGGCGGGCCACGGCCCGCCTGCTGCGGGCGGTCGGCCTGGACGTCCGGGGGGCGGGGCGCACCGCCCGGGACGAGGACCCGGACTTCGGCACGGTGGTCCCCAGCGCCGAGCTGGCCGAGCACGCGGAGTGGGCGGACCACCTCGTGCTCATCGCGCCGCTGACCGAGGACACCCGGGGACTCGTGGGCACGGAGGTGCTGGCCCGGATGCGGCCGAGCGCCCACCTGGTCAACGTGGGCCGGGGCGCACTCGTGGACGAGCCCGCCCTCGTGGACGCCCTGCGGAGCGGCAGCATCGCCGCGGCCTCGCTGGACGTCTTCGACGAGGAGCCCCTGCCGGGCGACCACCCGTTCTGGCGGTTGGAGAACGTGCACGTCTCCGCCCACATGAGCGGTGACGTGGTCGGCTGGCGGGACACCCTGGCGGACCAGTTCGCGGAGAACCTCGCCCGCTGGCGCGCCGGCGAGCAGCTGCTCAACCGGGTGGACAAGGACCTGGGCTACGTGCGCCGGAACTGACCGGGCGCCGCCACTGCCGCCGACCCCCCAAGGCGGCTTCGGTTCCCCCGGCGCGCGCTGGGGGAGCCGACGCCCGTTTGGGGGTTGGGCGCTCGGGCGCTCCGCCGGTTGGGGACTCGGCGGCCCGAGGGCACCGGCGGCTGGGGACTCGGCGGCCCGAGGGCACCCACAGTGGGGACTCGGCGACCGGAAGGCTGCGACGGGGGGACCGGAGCGCACGCCGCCCACGGACGGCCCCCGGGGGAAGCTGTGCCGCACCCGGGGGCCCGGGCACACCTCCAGGGCGCCGTCGTCGCGCGGCGGCGGGATGCGGAACCGGCCGGGCGGCCGCCCCGGAGGTCAGCCCTCCAGCGACACCCCTCCCCGCGACTCCACAGCGCCCATCCGGCGCCCCGCGCCGGGGTCGGACCCGGGGATCAGCCGTCCTCGGCGCGCGCGAAGCTCAGGGTCTCGCCGCGGGCCCCGCCCATCCAGACGTCCTGGCACGCGGCCGCGAGCTCCTCCAGACCCTCCTCGATCGTCGCGAAGACATTGCCGGGCACCCACCCCACGTCGCCGTTGACCAGGAGGTTGTTGCGCCCGTAGAAGACGGCGAGATCGATCAGGAGCCGGTTCTCCGTCGTCCCCGCGGAGGCCTCGTAGCCGTAGGCGGGGTTGTCGAGCACGCCCTCGAAGGTGAAGTAGCACAGGTCCCCGGGAATGGGCGTGATCGTCTGGTTCTCCGGACCGGGCTCCTCGGCGGCGAAGGCCGGGACGAGGGCATAGATCTCGTTGCGCGCGAACTTGCCGTGGAACACCTGCCCGGACTGGGGAAGCGCCTGCCAGACCGCCTCGGCGGTGCGCGGCGCCTCCTCGTCGAGCAGGCGGGCGCGGGCGGTGACGCCGCGCTTCTCCAGGGTGATCGTGATGTATCGGGTCATGGACGGTCTCCGTTCGGTCGGGCACAGGCGCCACGGCACGGCACCCTATGATTGTCTACAATCCAACTGTAAGCTTTTTCGTGAGCCGTGCAACACACCACGAAAGGGCCCCCACCGCCATGCACACCGTCGCCATTCTCTACCCCGGCCACAGCGCGGAGGACGAGTTCCCCGCCCTCGAACGGATCGTCCCGGGCACCTCCTTCCCGGTCATCCACACCTGGGAGGGCAGCACCGACCACGACGTCGGGGCGCTGCTGAACCTGGGCTCCCGGGAGAACCTGGTCCCCTCGGCGGAGAAGGCCCGGGACCTCTCCCCCGACGCGGCGATGTGGGCGTGCACGTCGGGCAGCTTCGTCTACGGCCGGGACGGCTGCCGCGAGCAGGCCGGCTGGATCGAGCAGGCCGCCGGGGTCCCGTCCTCCTCCACGTCCCTGGCCTTCGCCGAGGCGGTGCACCACCTGGGACTGAGCAGGGTCGCGGTGGCCGCCACGTATCCGGAGGACGTCGCCTCGCACTTCGTCCGGCTCCTGGAGCAGGACGGGATCACGGTGACCGCGCTGTCCACCTACGACGTCCCCAGCGGGGAGGACGCCGGCCTGCTGGACGCGGAGTGGGTGCTGGCCACCGCCCGCGCCGCCGACCTGACGGGGGCGCAGTGCCTGCTGATCCCCGACACCGCGCTCCACACCGTCGCCGTCCTGCCCCGGCTCGAGGAGGCCCTCGGCGTGCCCGTGCTCACGGCCAACCAGGTCACGGCCTGGCAGGGACTGCGTCTGGCCGGTCACCCCGCACGCGCGGAGGGTCTCGGCGCCCTGTTCAGCCGCTGAGCGGCTCGCCGCCCCGGGCGGCGCCCGCATCGGCGACGACGGCCGCTCATCCGCGGTCGGCGCGTCCCGCCCCGGCCAGGCGCTGGTCCTCGGTCACCAGCGGCAGCCCGAGCCGGCGCAGGCCCGCCCACGCGGTGACCTGGTTGGCCGTGAGCACGGGCTTGCCGAGCTCCTCCTCGAGCGGGGCGATGATGTGGAAGGTCGGCAGGTTGGTGCAGGAGACGAACACGGCCTCGGCATCGGGTCGGTCCGCCTTGCGCACGAGCTCCGCGGTGACGCTGTAGGGGACGTGCCAGATCAGGCGGTCCAGCCCGAGGCCCTCCGTCCCCACGACCGTGCGGCCGTCGTCGGCCAGGAACTTCTCGAGCCTGGCGGTCAGTCGCTCGACGTAGGGCGTGGCGATCGCCAGGCGCGTGATGCCCAGCGCCTCGAGCGCCTCGAGCAGCGCCTCGGACGTCGTCACGGCAGGGGCGTGCGTCTCCTCCTCGATGGCGGCGGAGATCTTCCGCGCCCCCTCGATCCCGTTGACGAAGCTCCCCGAGGTGCAGGCGAAGACGACGGCCTCCGGCTCGACGGCGGTGAGGCACCGCGCGGTCGACCGGATCTCGGCGTCGTCGCCGAGCGCGCTGGCCATGAGCTCGTCCACCACCATGGGGTGGTGCGGCGTGCGGGCGACGGCGAGCGAGACGTTGTCGGGCATCCAGCGCCACAGCTCCCGGTCCAGCGCCATGTCATAGGGATTGACCACGCCGATGACGCGGTCCGGGGCCGAATCGTCGGGAATGAACCTCTGGATGTTGGGCATGTCTCATGATCCCATAGTGTCTGATCGTCGACAATCCTCGAGCCCCAGGAGATCCCATGCCTTCCGACCGTTCGTCCGCCCACTCCTCCTCCGGAGGCCGGGCCCGCCACGACCACGACGCCTACGTGCGCGACCTTCCGCCCACCCCCCGGCCCGCAGGAGCCTACGTGCCGGTCACCGAGGCCGGCGCCCTCGCCTTCACGGCCGGGCACACGCACGCCGTGCGGGGAGCCCTCGACCACCGGGGCGCGGTGGGCACATCGGACGGCCCGACCACGGAGCAGGCCCGCGAGTGCGCGCGGCTGGCCGTGCGCAACTGCCTGGCCTCCCTCGCCCACCACCTCGGCGGGCTGGCCCGCGTGGAACGCGTCGTCTCCATGACGGGCTACGTCGCGGCCACGCCCGGCTTCACCGGCCATCCCGCGGTGCTGGACGGTGCCTCCGCCGAGCTCCTGGAGGCCTTCGGCGAGGACGGCCGGCCCTCCCGGGCCGCGGTGGGCGTGACCGGCCTGCCGGACGGAGCCGTCGTCGAGGTCTCCCTGGTGGTGACGGTCCGCCCGTGAGCCGGGCGGCCGGGGCACCCAGGTAGGATTCGCAGATGAAATTCAGTGCCGCCCGCCGGTCCCGCATGGTCCGTTCCCTCGCCGTCCGCTCCGCGCTGGGCGTGGCCGCCGTCCAGGCGGCCGTGGTCGCCGTCCTGGTGGCCACGGACGCGGTCCAGCGCCGGCACCGCGCCCGGCGCTCCGGCTTCCCCCGCCCCGGCACGTTCGAGGGCACGGTCGCGGACACGGACACCACGGTCTACACCTACGGCGAGGACCTCTACCGGGACATGCTCGAGGCCGTCCGGGGAGCCCGACGCCGCGTGCTGCTCGAGACCTACATCTGGAAGGACGACGAGGTCGGCCACCGGTTCCTGGACGCGGTCAACGACGCGGCGGCGCGCGGCGTGGACGTGCGGGTGATGTACGACGGGTTCGGCAACCTCGTGGTGCCCCGCGCGTTCTACCGCTTCCATCCCGACGTGCACGTCTTCCGGTTCCCGGTCCTGCGGCCGCGCCTGCTGCTCACCCCGCTGCGAGCCACCGGGCTGACCCACCGGAAGCTGCTGGTCGTCGACGACGAGATCGGCTTCGTGGGCGGCTACAACCTCGGCTCCCTCTACGCCACGCAGTGGAGGGACACCCACGTGCGCCTCCGCGGGCCGGAGGTCTACGAGCTGAGCCACTCCTTCGCCGCCGTGTGGAACCACCGCTCCGCGCGGCGCGCGAAGCTGCCCGATCCGGACCAGGGCGCCTGGGACTGCCGGGTGCGGGCCGTCAACAACATCCCGGCGAGCCTCGTCTACCCGATCCGCAGCGTCTACCTGGACGCGATCCAGCGCGCCAACGACCACATCTACCTGACCACCGCGTACTTCATCCCCGACCAGCAGATCCTCTCGGCACTGATCGCGGCCGCCCGGCGCGGTGTCGACGTGCGCGTCATCCTGCCGGAGAACTCCAACCACGTCCTGGCGGACTGGCTCTCCCGGGGCTTCTACACGACGCTGCTGCGGGCCGGCATCACGGTCCTGCTCTACCGGCACGCGATGATCCACGCCAAGACCGCGACCATCGACGGGCAGTGGTCGATCGTGGGCACCGCCAACATCGACCGGCTGAGCCTGGGGTTCAACTACGAGACGAACCTGGAGGTGCACGACCCGGACTTCGCCGCCGACATGGAACGGGTCTTCGCCGCCGACAGCGGGAACTGCCGCGAGCTGACCTCCGGGGAGTGGGACGAACGGCACCCCGCGGCCTGGTTCGCGGAGACCGTCCTGGTCCCGCTGCGCCCGTTCCTCTGACGTCGTCCCCGCCGGTGCCTCGGGGGCCGGGACCCCGTTGACCGGGCCCCCGGCGACTGCGGGGCGGGTGCTAGTGTCGGTCGTCCGTGTGGCGATGACGGGCCGGATGATGGGGTGACGGTGCAGAATCTTGATCCTGGCGTGGCGTTCGAGGTCGTCGACCTCCTGGGCGTGCTCACCAACGGCATCCTGGGCGGCGCGGTGGCGCGCCAGTTCAAGATGGACCCGGTGGGCTTCCTCGTGCTGGCCATCGCCTCCGGGCTCGGCGGGGGCATGCTGCGGGACACGCTGCTGCAGGCGGGCTTCCCCGTGGCCCTCACGAACCCCGCCTATCTGGGCACGGCCATCGCCGGGGCGACGATCGCCTTCTTCATGCAGCTGCAGGGGCGGTGGGCGACCCGGGTGCTGATCGTGGCCGACGCGCTGGCGATGGGCTGCTGGGCGGCAACCGGCACCGGCAAGGCCCTCGACGTGGGTCTCACCTGGCTGCCCGCCGTCATGATCGGGGTGATCACCGCGGTGGGCGGCGGGATGATCCGGGACATCGCGGTGGGGCGGGTGCCCATGATCTTCGGCGGCAACACCCTCTACGCGACCGGGGCCGTGATCGGCAGCGCCGAGATGGCGGTCCTGCACGGCCTCGACAGGCCGAACTGGGGGATGGCCACGGCGATCGTCACGGCCGCCACGATCACCGTCGTGGCGCGGCGCCGGGGATGGCGGCTGCCCGGACCGGGCGAGTGGAACGTGCGCCTGCCCAAGCCGGACTGGCCCCGGCCGCCCGGCCGCCGCCCGGGCCGCGGCGGGGGCCGGGCCCGCTGAGGGTCAGCGCTGCAGCTGATCGGCCGCCGTGGGGTCGGAGTCGTTGAGGAACTTCTGGATCCGTTCGGCCTCGTCGAACTCGCCGATCGCGGCCGCGGCCCGCCCCAGGGCCGAGAGGGCGCGCAGGAATCCGCGGTTGGGCTCGTGGGAGAACGGGATCGGACCGTGGCCCTTCCACCCGTGGCCGCGGAGGGCGTCCAGGCCCCGGTGGTAGCCGACGCGCGCGAAGGCGTAGCCCTCCAGGGTGCGGCCCTCGCCGAGGGCCTCCTCGGCGCACATCGCCCAGGCGAGCGACGCCTCGGGGAAGCGCGCGGCGAGGTCCTCCGCCTCGTCGCCGGCCTCGATGCGCTCGATCAGGGCGGGGTCCTCGGTGAGGTAGGTGGGCTCGGGGCCCTGGATCAGGTTCTTGCCGGCGAGGCTCATGGGGGACGGGATCCTTTCGGTGCGGGAACGGTACGTGCGGGAACGGTACGTGCGGGAACGGTCGGTGCGGGGGCGGTCCGTGCGCGGCCGCGGACGACGTCGGCGGCGCCCCGCTCGGGCAGGGCGCCGCCGTCGGTCTCCGCGGCCGCGGAGGAGAGGTGGAGCGGGCTACTTGACGGAGGTCCCGGCCGAGCCGAGGTTCTGGCAGGCCTCCACCACGCGTGCGGCCATGGACTCCTCGGCCAGAGCGCCCCACACGCGCGGGTCGTACTTCTTCTTGTTCCCGACCTCGCCGTCGACCTTCAGCACGCCGTCGTAGTTGGTGAACATGTGCCCGGCGACGGGCCGGGTGAACGCGTACTGGGTGTCGGTGTCGACGTTCATCTTGACCACGCCGTAGGAGACCGAGTTGGCGATCTCCTCGGCCGTGGAGCCGGAGCCGCCGTGGAAGACGAGGTCGAAGGGGCGGTCCTTGCCGACCTTCTTCCCGACCTCGTCCTGGATCTGCTTCAGCAGCTCGGGACGCAGCTTCACCCCGCCCGGCTTGTACACCCCGTGCACGTTGCCGAAGGTCAGGGCGGTCAGGTAGCGGCCGTTGTCGCCGGCGCCCAGGGCCTCGACCGTTGCCAGCCCGTCCTCGACGGTGGAGTAGAGCTTCTCGTTGATCTCGTTCTCGACACCGTCCTCCTCGCCGCCGACGGCGCCGATCTCGACCTCGAGGATGATCCTCGCCTTGGCCGCACGGGCCAGCAGGTCCTGGGCGATGCGCAGGTTCTCGTCGAGCTCCTCGGCCGAGCCGTCCCACATGTGGGACTGGAAGATCGGGTCCTCACCGCGCGCCACGGCCTTCTCCGACTCCGCCAGCAGCGGCAGCACGAAGCCCTCGAGCTTGTCCTGGGGGCAGTGGTCGGTGTGCAGCGCGATGTTGACGTCGTAGTTCCTGGCGACCTCCCGCGCGTAGGCGGCCATGGCCAGCGAGCCGGTGACCATGTCCTTGATCGAGGCCCCCGACCAGTAGGCGGCGCCGCCGGTGGAGACCTGGATGATGCCGTCCGAGCCCGCCTCGGCGAAGCCGCGGATCGCGGCGTTGAGGGTCTGGGAGGAGGTGACGTTGATCGCCGGGTAGGCGAACCCCTTCTCCTTGGCGCGGTCGATCATCTCGGCGTAGACATCAGGCGTTGCGATGGGCATGCTGGCTCCTTCGATCGGGTTGTGGCCTGCGCCCCACTCTAGCCAACCGGCGGCCGTCGCGGGACGCCCTGCCCGGAGACGGCCTGCCCGAAGACGTGCCGCCGGACCCATGCGTGCATCGCGACGGCGGCCGCGGCGGAGGCGTTGACGGAGCGGGTGGAACCGAACTGGGCGATCGACAGGGTGGTCCCGGCCGCCTCGTGCATCTCGGGGCTCAGCCCCGGCCCTTCCTGCCCCAGCACCAGGACGCAGCGCTCCGGCAGGTCGTAGGTCTCGAGCTGCCGGGAGTCCGGGAAGTTGTCGATCCCGATCACCGGCAGCCCCTCGGCGGCGGCCCACGCCACGAACTCCGCCACGCTCGCGTGGTGGCGCACGTGCTGGTACCGATCGGTGACCATCGCCCCGCGCCGGTTCCAGCGCCGCCGCCCCACGATGTGCACCTCCCGGGCGAGAAAGGCGTTGGCGGTGCGGACCACGGAGCCGATGTTGAGGTCGTGCTGCCAGTTCTCGACCGCCACGTGGAAGGCGTGCCGGCGCGTGTCCAGGTCGGCGACGATCGCGTCCACGGTCCAGTACCGGTAGGCGTCCACGACGTTGCGCCGGTCGCCGCGCGCCAGCAGCTCGGGGTCCCAGTGCTCGCCCTCGGGCCAGGGGCCCTCCCACGGCCCGACGCCGACCCCGGCCTCCGGTGCGCCGGCGTGCCCCCCGGCGGCCGCCGGGTCAGTCAAGACCGAGCTCGTCCTTCGTGAAGGCGTGCAGGCACGGGACCCCCGCCGTCTCCTCGATCCGCTCCTTCGCGCCCGTGCGGCGGTCGACGATGACGGCGACGGCCACGACGTTCGCGCCGGCCCGCTGCAGGGCCTCGACCGCGGTGAGCGCGGAGCCGCCGGTCGTGGAGGTGTCCTCGACGACGACGACGTCGCGGCCCTTGACGCCGGGACCCTCGACCTGGCGGCCCATCCCGTAGCTCTTCTGGTCCTTGCGGACGACGAACGCGTCCACGGCCCGGCCCTGGTCCCCCGCCGTCCGCATGATGGCGTTGCCGACGGGGTCGGCGCCCATCGTGAGACCGCCCACCGCGTCGCAGGAGATCCCGGCCTCGTCGAGCAGCGCGAGCATCACCTGGCCGACGTACCGGGACGCCTCGTGGTGCAGGGTGATGCGGCGGAGGTCCACGTAGTAGTCGGCCTCGAGGCCGCTGGCCAGGGTCACTTGTCCGTGCACCACGGCGAGGTCGGTGATCAGCCGGCGGAGGCGGTCGCGGGCCGTCGCGAGGTCGACGGGCGAGAAGTCGGTGGTCATGGCCCCAGTCTATGGGTCGTCCGCCCACTCCCGTTCGCGAGGAGTCGCGTTCCGCACACCACCACTGCGAGGGGTCCCCTTCTGTCCCGCCGACCCCTCCGCGGGCCGCGTACTGCCATGGAAGACGGGTTCTGGCGTCAGAACAGGACTCCTCGGCGGAAGAATCGGCAGGGCACGACCCCTCGGCGGAGAGATCCGGCCGACGTGGACCACTGGCGGTGGGGCCTGCGGCGGGATGCCGTGCCGACGCTGCGCCGATGCCCGGCGGGCGCGGTGGAGAGCGGAGCGGCGCGCAGGAACGGCGAGCGGGGCGGGGGCGGGGCGCGGGGACCGCGGCGTCAGCGCGGGGCCATCCGCAGCCCGCCGTCCAGGCGCACGGTCGCGCCGTTGAGGTAGTCGTTGTCGACGAACACGGCCACCTGCCGCGCGAACTCCTCCGGGCGGCCCAGCCGGCGGGGGAAGGGGACGCCGGCGGCCAGTCCTGCCCGGAACTGTTGGTCCACGGCCGCGAGCATGGGCGTCTCCATGATCCCCGGCGCGATCGTGTTGACCCGGATCCCCGAGCCGGCGAGGTCGCGCGCCGCGGCGATGGTCAGGCTGTGCACGCCACCCTTCGAGGCCGCGTAGGCCGCCTGGCCGACCTGGCCCTCGAACGCCGCGACGGAGGAGGTGTTGACCACGAGCCCGCGCTGGCCGTCGTCGTCGACGGGGTCGGTGGCGGCGATCCGCTCGGCGGCGAGCGCCAGCACGGTGAACGTGCCGGTGAGGTTGATCCGCAGCACGGTCTCGAAGAGGTCCAGGTCGTGCACGCCCCGCTTCCCCAGCACGCGGGCGGACGGGCCGATGCCGGCGCAGTTCACCACGGTCCGCAGCGGTCCGGCCGCGGCGGCCGCGGCCACGGCCTCGCGCACCGCGTCGCGGTCGGTGACGTCGGCGGGCACCCGGGTGACGCCGGGGAGGTCGGGGGCGGGCTCTCCGGCGTCGGGCAGGTCCACGGCGAAGACCCGCACGCCGCGTGCGGCGAGCATCGCGGTCGTGGCGGCGCCGAGGCCCGAGGCGGCGCCCGTGACGAGGGCGGAGGTGTCGGTGAGGTCCATGCGGGGTCCTTCCGGGCCGGGGTGCTGGGGCGGGGCGGGTGCTCAGACGAAGGCCGAGACGCCCGTGACGGCGCGGCCCACGATGAGCGCGTTGATCTCGTAGGTGCCCTCGTAGGTGTACAGGATCTCGACGTCGTTGAAGAGCTTCGCCATCTCGTGGTCCGTGACCACGCCGTTGCCGCCGAGCAGGCCGCGGCCGAGGGAGGCCGACTCCCGTGCCAGGGACGTCGTCGTCGCCTTGGCGAGCGCGGCGTGGGACATGCCGAACGTCCCGGCCTCCTGCAGCCGGGCGAGCTGCGCCATGAGCCCGAGGGACGCGGTGGCGTTGCCGAGGATGCGGGCGAGCGGCTCCTGGACGAGCTGGAAGGCGGCGAGCGGACGTCCGAACTGCCGGCGGGCGAGGACGTAGTCCCGGGCCACGTCGAAGATCGCGAGCTGGACGCCGGCGGCCTGCCAGCCCACCCAGGCCCGGGAGTTGCGCAGCATCTCGTTGGCCGCGGCGAAGCTCTGCGCTCCGGGCAGTGCCGCGCTCGCCGGGATCCGCACGTCGTCGAGGACGATGTCCGCGTTCTGCATGATCCGCAGGCCCATCTTGTGCTCGATCCTCGTGGCGGACCAGCCGGGAACGCCGGTCTCCACCAGGAACGCCTTGATCTGCCCGTCCGCCGTGTCACGGGCCCACACGATGGCCACGTCCGCGACGGTGCCCGACCCGATCCAGCGCTTGCGGCCGGAGAGCACCCACGAGTCGCCGTCGCGCAAGGCCGTGGTGGCGAGCCCGCCGGCGATGTCGGAGCCGTGATCGGGCTCGGTGAGGGCGAACGCGCCCAGCGCCCGGAAGCGGCGCAGGTCCGGCAGCCAGCGGGACTTCTGCTCCGCGGAGCCCAGCGCGTCGATCAGGCCGAGGACGAGCTCGTTGTGGATGCCGACCAGGGCGCTGAGCGAGACGTCGGCGCGGGCCACCTCGGCGTAGGCGAGGCCGCGGAACAGGCGGCCGGCGCCCGAGAGCTCGAGCTCGCCGAGGCCGTGCTCGGCCAGTGCGGGCAGGAGGTGGAGGGGCAGCTCCGCGCGGTTCCAGAAGTCCGTGACCACGGGACGGACCTGCGCCTGCAGGAACGCGTGCAGCGCGGCCAGCCGCTCCCGCTCGGGGGGCGGGAGGAGCTCGGCGAAGGAGAAGAGGTCGGCGTCGGGCAGCGGCAGGCCGGCCACGGGCTCGACGGTCGGGGGTTGCCCGGGCAGGACGGCGGTCATGGGAGGCCCTCTCGTCGGTCCCGGCGGAGGGGTGGCCCGCCCGGACCCGGTCGGAACTGTACGGTGGTGACTACAATCGTACTGTGACCCACCTCACCCCGCCAGGGGCGGCCCGCACGCCGCGCCAGCAGCAGCTCTTCGACGAGCTGCTCGCGCACTTCCTCGGCGAGGGCTTCCGCGACTTCACCGTGGACGGCGCGGCGGCGCGGCTGCACTGCTCCAAGGCCACCATCTACGCCCTGGCCGGCAGTCGCGAGGAGCTCGTCCGCACCGTGGTCGTGGAGTTCTTCAAGCGGGTCAGCCGGGGCACGGAGGAGGCCCTGCGCGGACCCGGCGACGCGGAGCAGCGGCTCCTGGCGTACCTGGCGGCGATGGCCGAGCAGCTGCGCCCGGCCTCGCCCCGGTTCCTCCGGGACGTGGCCGGCTCGCCAGTGGCCTCGGGGGTCTACGAGCGCAACACGCGGATCGCCTCGACCAAGCTCGCCGCGCTGGTGGCCGAGGGCGTGGCCCGCGGGGAGTTCCGGCCGGTGCCCACGGGTTTCATCGCGGAGGTGATCTCCTCCGCCATGGAGCGGATCCAGCAGCGCACGGGGATGGGCGGGATCGAGGGGCCCGGCGCCTACCGCGAGCTGGGGCTGCTCATCGTCGGCGGGATCCGCGCGGGCTGAGCGGGCGCGAGCGCCCGCCCGGGACGCCCCCGGACCGCCCGGGGGCCCGGCCGGTGCGGGGGCAGCGGCGCCGGGCGCCCCGGAACCTCAGGACCGCCCGGCCACCCGCCCGCGCTCGAGGCGGACCTCGGCGTCGGCGAGGGCCTCGACGTCCGCGCGGTCGTGCGTGACGACGACGGCCATGCGGTCGGCGAGCACCCGGCGCAGGAGCTCGCGCAGGGCCGGCGCGGACGCGCTGTCGAGCGAGGCGAAGGGCTCGTCGAGCAGCAGCAGCCGGGGTGCGGCCGCGAGCGCCCGCGCCACCGCCACCCGCTGGGCCTGGCCGCCGGAGAGCTCCGCGGGGCGGCGCCCGGAGAGCTCCGCGGCATCGACCGCCTCGAGCCACGACGCCGCCGTGTCCCGGGCGCCTCGCCGACCCGCTCCCCGGGAGCGTGGGCCGAACGCGACGTTCTCGAGCACGCTCAGGTGCGGGAACAGCAGCGGGTCCTGGGCGAGCAGGACCACCCCGCGGTCGTGGGCCGGGACCCACGGGCCGCGTCCGGCGGCGTCGAGGTCGAAGAGGGCCCTGCCGTCGAGGACGGCACGGCCGGTGTCGGGCACGAGCAGGCCCGCCACGATCCCGAGCAGGGAGGACTTGCCCGCCCCGTTGAGCCCGGTGAGCGCCAGGGTCTGCCCCTCGGCCACGCTCAGGGCCACGTCCAGCCGGCGTCGCGCCAGCCGGGCGGCGACCTCGAGGCTCACGCGGCGGCCTCCCGGCTCACGCGGCAGCCCCGTCGTCGTCCCCGGCCGGACGCGCTCCCCGGCGCGCGAACCGGCGGCCCGGGGCGGAGAAGCCCACGACGAGCAGCGCGATCAGCACGAGCAGGAGGGACAGGGCGATCGCGGCGTCGGGGTCGGTCTCGCGCTGCAGGTAGATCTCCAGCGGCAGGGTGCGGGTGACCCCCTCGAGGCTGCCGGCGAAGGTCAGGGTGGCCCCGAACTCCCCGAGGCTGCGGGCGAAGGCCAGCACGGCCCCCGAGGCCAGTCCCGGCAGGGCCAGCGGGAGGCCGACCCGGCGCAGCACCGTGGCCGGCCCCGCGCCGAGGGTCGCGGCGACCCGTTCGTAGCGCTCCCCCATCGTGCGGAGGGCGCCCTCGAGGCTGACCACGAGGAACGGCAGGGACACGAAGGTCTGGGCGAGGACCACCGCGGCGGTCGAGAAGGCGATGCTGATCCCGGCGAGCTCCAGGTGGCGGCCGATGAGCCCGCTGCGCCCGAACGTGTAGAGCAGCGCGAGTCCGCCCACGACGGGCGGCAGGACCAGCGGGAGCAGGACGAGGCTGCGCAGCGCGCGCCGCCCGGGGAACGCGGTGCGGGCCAGCAGGAGCGCCAGGGGCACGCCCAGGAGGACGCACAGCGCGGTGCTCGCGGAGGCCGTGCGCAGGCTCAGCCCGAGGGCGGACAGCGCCGAGGGCGAGCCGATCAGCCCCAGGAAGCCGCCCCAGTCCACCCGGGCGAGCATCCCGAGGACCGGCAGGACCACCAGCAGGGCCCCCAGGGCCGCCGGGATCCACACCCAGCCGGGGACGGCGGCGGCTCCACGGGGACGGCGCCGGATCACCACGGCCCGGGCACGCACCGCCGCCTCACGTCCCGGGGGTCTCGACGACGACGTCGGTCGACTTGACGACGGCCGTGGCCACGCGGCCGGGCTCCAGGCCCAGGTCCCGGACGGCCTCGGTGCTCATCAGCGAGACCACCCGGTGCGGGCCGCACTGCAGCTCCACCTGGGACATCACGGGGTCCGAGACGACCTCGGTGACCAGCCCCACGAACCGGTTGCGCGCCGAGCTGGCGACGCGCGCGGGGTCCTCGGGCCGGACGGAGCGCTCCTTGAGCAGGCGGGCCAGCTCCAGGCCGTCCACCACGGTCTGGCCGCTCGCGCTCCTGGCGCTGCCCAGCGTGCCCTGGTCGATCCAGCGCCGGACGGTGTCGTCGCTGACGCCGAGGAAGCGGGCGGCGTCGGCGATCCTGATCGCGGTCATGGAACCACTCTATCCGCGTCTGCGGCGATCCACCCGCACTTCGGGGCGCAGGTGCGGATGAATCCGCAGCACTGATGCTGTGGCACCAGGTCCGGACCAGGACCTTCGCCGGGCTCGTCCGGAGCTCAGACGCCGGCGACGACCTGGCGGACCGCCTCGCCGTAGCGCTCGAGCTTGGCGTCGCCGACGCCGGAGATCCCGCGCAGCTGGCTCAGCGAGCTCGGCCGGGCCTGGGCGATCGCGGCGAGGGTCGCGTCGTTGAAGACGACGTACGCCGGCACGCCCTGCTCCTTCGCCACCGCTGAGCGCCAGGCCCGCAGCTGCTGGAAGAGCTCCTGCTGGGGCTCGTCGAGGGCCGGCGGCGCGGCACCGGTCCTCGGCCGGCGGGCGGATTTCCCCCGCTCGGGCTCGCGGCGCAGGCGCACCTCCCTCTGCCCGCGCAGCACCTCGCCGGCCGCGTCGGTGATCGCCAGGACGCCGTACTCCCCCTGCACCTGGAGCAGGCCCTGGGCGAGCAGCTGGCGCACCACCCCGCGCCACTCCTGCTCGCTCAGCTCGGTGCCGATGCCGAACGTGGTGAGCGCGGTGTGGCGCATCCGCACCACCCGCTCGGTCTCACGTCCGAGCAGGATGTCCACCAGGTGCCCCGCACCGAACTGCTGACCCCGCTCCCGCTGCAGCCGCACGATCGTGGACATGAGCTTCTGCGCCGGGACCGTGCCGTCGAAGGCCTCGGGCGGGTCGAGGCAGGTGTCGCAGTTGCCGCACGGTTCGCTCGCCTCGCCGAAGTAGCGCAGCAGCTGCCGGCGGCGGCACTGCACCGTCTCGCACAGCGCGAGCATCGCGTCCAGGTGGAGCGACTGGGCTCTCTTGCGCTGCCGGTCCCCCTCCCCGCTCTCGATCATCCGCCGCTGCTGGACGACGTCCTGCAGCCCGTAGGCCAGCCACGCCGTCGACGGCAGCCCGTCGCGCCCGGCGCGCCCGGTCTCCTGGTAGTAGCCCTCGATGCTCTTGGGCAGGTCGAGGTGTGCGACGAAGCGCACGTCGGGCTTGTCGATCCCCATGCCGAACGCGATGGTCGCGACCATGACGACGCCGTCCTCGCGCAGGAAGCGGGTCTGGTGGCGCAGGCGCAGCTCGGCGGGCAGGCCGGCGTGGTACGGCAGCGCGGGCACGCCCTGGGCGGCCAGCCACTCGGCCGTGCGCTCGACCGAGGCGCGGCTGAGGCAGTAGACGATGCCGGCCTCGCCCTCGTGCTCGGTCCGGATGAGCTGCAGCAGCTGCCGGCGGGCGTCCTGCTTGGGCCCGACGCGGTACTGGATGTTGGGCCGGTCGAAGCTGGAGACGAAGACCCGGGCGTCGTCCAGGCGGAGATTGCGGACGATCTCCTCACGCGTCTCCTCGGTCGCGGTGGCGGTGAGGGCGATGCGCGGGACCCCGGGCCAGCGTTCGTGGAGGATGGTCAGCCCGAGGTAGTCGGGGCGGAAGTCGTGTCCCCACTGGGCCACGCAGTGGGCCTCGTCGACGGCGAAGAGCGCGATCCGGGCGCGGTCGAGCAGGTCGGCCGCCACCGGCAGGCGTTCGGGAGCGAGGTAGAGCAGGTCGAGCTCGCCGGCCAGGAGACGACCCTCGACGGCGCGGCGCTCCTCGGCCGTCTGGGTGGAGTTGAGGTACGCGGCGCGCACCCCGAGCTGCTCGAGGGCGGCGACCTGGTCGTGCATGAGCGCGATGAGCGGGCTGATGACGACGCCCGTGCCCTCCCGGACGAGCGCGGGGATCTGGTAGCACAGGCTCTTGCCGCCGCCGGTGGGCATGAGCACGAGCGCGTCCTCGCCGCCGGTGACCGCCTCGATGATCTCGGCCTGCTGCCCGCGGAAGGCGTCGTAGCCCCAGACACGGGTGAGGACCTCGAGAGGTGAGGACGACGTCGCGCGAGCGGCACGCGCCGTCGTGCGCGGGGCCGCGGCCGGAGCGGTTCCGGAGGCGAAGGCGGCCGGCATCCCCGGGACGTCTGGGTCCCGCCCGCTCAGGGCCTCCGGCGGAGGCTCCGTCCGGCCGGACTGCGGCCCGCTCCTCGTCTCGTCCACACGGCCAGGGTAGCCGGTGGGAGCGGGACGCCGGGCCGCCGATGTGGGTGACGGTGGCCCGCGCGGCCGGACCGCGCTCCCGGTGGGACGGGGTGCCGGGCCTCACGAGGCGCGCGGCCCCCGGCCCGGGGGCTGGGTCGGCTCGGGGGTCGGGGGCCGGGGAGTGCTCAGGGGCACCGTGACCGGGCGGGTCGCCGTGACGGTGCCCCGCTGTCCGTCGACGCGGACCGGCACCTCCCCGTCCGTGGTCCCGAGCAGCCGCACGACCGTGCCCGAACGGGTCGCCTCCACCCCGATCCGGTGTCCGCGCCACCGGAGCCGGAAGGCGAGCCGGTGCAGGCGTGCCGGCAGGCGCGGGGCCAGGACCAGCTCCTCGCCGTCGGGGCTCACGCCGCCGAAGCCGCAGACCACGGCGAGCCACGCCCCGGCGACCGAGGCCAGGTGCAGCCCCTCCTCGGTGTCCCCCTGGATGTCCCGGAGGTCCACGAGCGCCGCTTCGCGCAGGTAGTCGTACGCCAGCTCGAGGTGCCCCACCCGGGCGCACACCACGGCCTGCACCGCGGCCGAGAGGGAGGAGTCCCGCACGGTGCGCCGCTCGTAGTACTCGAGGTCGCGCGCGGTCTGCTCCGGCGTGAACGACTCGGCGCACCACCACAGGGCCTGGACGAGGTCGGCCTGCTTGACGACCTGGCGGCGGTAGATCTTCGCGTAGTGGAAGTGCTCCTCCACGGGGTAGCCGTCCCTCTTGGCCTCGAAGTCCCACTCGCGGTAGGTCGTGAACCCCTCGTTGGCGGGGTGGACGCCGAGCACGGCGTCGTAGGGCACGTGCACCGCGTCCGCGAGGCTCCGCCACCGGTCGATCTCGTGCGCGGTGACGGAGAGCCGTCCCACGTGCTCCGGGTGCTCCTCGCACGCGTCCGCGGCGGCCCGGAGGTTCCGCCGCGCCATGAGGTTGGTGAACACGTTGTCGTCCACCACCCCGGTGTACTCGTCCGGGCCGGTCATCCCGAGCAGGTGGACGCCGCCCTCGTGGTCCTCGTGCACCATGGCCGCCCACACGCGCGCCGTCTCCACGAGGACGTCGACCCCGCCGACGGCGGTGAGCACCTCCCCGGTCACGGCGGCCCACCAGGAGAAGGCCCGCGAGACGTCGGCGTTGACGTGCATGGCCGCGGTGCTGGCGGGCCAGTACGCGGACGACTCGTGGCCGTCGATCGTGCGCCACGGGAACGACGCTCCGGCGAGGTCCAGGACCTTCGCCCGCTCCCGGGCCCGGTCCAGGGTGGAGGCCCGCCACCGCAGCATCCGGGCGGCGTCACGGGGGCGCAGGAGACTCAGCGCCGGCACCACGAAGCCCTCGACGTCCCAGAACGTGTGCCCGCTGTAGCCGGCGCCCGTCAGGCCCTTGGCCCCGACGGGGGCGTTGTCGACGCAGGCTCCGGCCTGCAGGAGCTGGAAGAGGTCGAACCGCAGCGCGAGCTGCAGCTCGGGGTCGCTGTCGACCTCGACGTCCGCGTCCGCCCAGTACTCGTCGAGCAGCTCCCGCTGTTCGGCCAGGAGCCCGTCCCAGCCACGCCCCCGGGCGCCGTCCAGCGCGGCGAGCGCCTGGTCGCGCAGGTCGTCGGCGGGGTCGTCCACGGCCGACGAGTGGCACAGGTACTTCACGAAGCGCACGCTCTCGCCGGGCCGGACGTCGGCGACGACGGTCGTCACCACCTGGTCCTCGTCGCACTGCGTGCTCACGGCACCACCGGCGGGCCGCTCGACGTCGTGGTCCACGGCGGCGGCCACCCCGACGCGGCTCTCCGCCGTGCGGTGGACCAGCACCCCGCCCGTGTCGTGGCAGCGGTGGACCCGGGGGTGGAACGGCTTCGCCAGGACCTCCGCCACGCGCGGGTCGGGGTTGCGCACCTTGGGCGGGGTGCCGTTGACCACGAGACCCGACCGGATCACCACCTGGACGGGGCGGTCGACCGCCTCGACCTCGTAGTGGAGCGCCGTGACGGGCCGCCGGACCAGCGAGACGAGCCGGGTCGAGCGCACCCGCATGCGGGCGCCTCGTGGGGTGACCCACTCGGTCTCCCGGCGGAGGGCGCCCGCGCGCAGGTCGAGCACCCGGTCGTGCCGCTCCGGCGGGGTGTCCCGGACGTCCAGCGGGACGCCGTCGACCTGCAGGTGCACGGTGCTGCCGTCGGCGACGCCGATGACGGCCTGCCCGTGCTCGGGGTGCCCGTAGCCGCCCTCCGGGTAGGACAGCGGGTGGTACTCGTAGACCCCGGACATGAACGTGCCGCGCGAGTCGCTGGGCTGGGCCTCGTCCAGGGTTCCCCGCACGCCGACGTACCCGTTGGCGAGGGCGAAGAGGGACTCCCGGGAACCGGCGCCCCCGGGGGAGAGCGCGGACTCGCGGACCTGCCAGGCCGCGGGGTCGGACGACGGATTCGACATGCGACCACGGTAGCCCTCCCCGCCGCGGCCGGGCCTCAGCGGTGGGTGAACCGCGGCTCCCGCTTCTGCGCGAAGGCGGCCATGCCCTCCTTCTGGTCCTCGGTCGCGAACAGCGAGTGGAAGAGCCGGCGCTCGAACAGCACGCCCTGCGCCAGGGTCGTCTCGAAGGCCGCGCCGACGGCCTCCTTGGCGGCGATCGCGGAGGGCAGCGACTTCGCGGCGATGCTCTCCGCGACGCCCAGGGCCTCCTCGAGCAGGTTCGCGGCGGGCACCACCCGCGAGACCAGGCCGGCCCGCTCGGCCTCCTCGGCGTCGATCTGGCGGCCGGTGAGGACCATGTCCATGGCCTTGGCCTTCCCCACCGCCCGGGTCAGCCGCTGGGAGCCGCCCATCCCGGGGATCACCCCGAGGTTGATCTCGGGCTGGCCGAAGCGGGCGGTGTCGGCGGCGACCAGGACGTCGCACATCATGGCCAGTTCGCACCCACCGCCCAGCGCGTAGCCCGCCACGGCGGCGACGACGGGCGTGCGCACCCGCGTGAAGGCGTCCCACCCGGCGAACCAGTCCGCGAGGTACATCTCCGCGAAGCTCTGCGGGGCCATCTCCTTGATGTCCGCGCCGGCGGCGAAGGCCTTCTCGGACCCGGTCAGGAGGATGGCGCCGATCCCGGGATCGGCGTCCATCGAGGTCGCGGCGGCCACGACCTCCTGCAGGGTCGTGGCGTCGAGGGCGTTGAGGGCCTTCGGCCGGTTCAGGGTGATGATCCCCACCCGGCCGCGGGTCTCGACCAGGATGTTCCCGGCGTTGCCGCGGTCGTCGGTTCCGTGCTGCTCGCTCATGCTGGTCTCCTGGTGCGTCGGCTCGTCATCGGGTGCTGGTCGTCGGGTCCTGGTCGTCGGGTGATGATGCTCCGGGGCCGGCACCGTGCGGTGGCGCCGGTCCGGGGTCGAAGCCGAGCTCCGCCAGCCGCTCCTGCCCCGCGGGCCCGGTCACGAAGGCCACGAACTGCTCGGCCCGATCGCGGGGCCCGCCCTCGACGCCCACCACGGTGTAGGCGTTCGCCGCGTCGGCGGCTGCCTCGACGGGCACGCCGTCGAGCACGTCCTCGTGGGCGGCCACGTCGGTGACGTAGACCAGACCGGCGTCGGCCTGCCCGGTGCGGAGCTTGCCCACCACGTCGGTGACCGAGCTCTCCTCGCTCGCCGGCCGCAGCTCCACGCCGGCCCGCTCCACGAGGGTCCGGGCCGCCCGGCCGCACGGGACCTGCTCGGCGCACACCACCGTGGTCACGCCCGCCCGGTCCAGGTCGGCCGGCGAGCGGAGGCCCAGGGGGTTGCCCTCGGCCACCGCGATCGTCAGGCGGTTGGTCGCGAGGACCTCCGGCGTCCCCGACGCGCGGCCGCTGTCCAGGACGCGGCGCATCGTCTCGTCGTCGGCGGCGACGAACACGTCAGCGGGGGCGCCCTCGGCGATCTGCACGGCGAGGTCGGCGGAGCCGGCGAAGTTCAGGGCGACGTCCACGCCGGGGTGCTCGGCCTCGAACTCGGCGGCCAGCCCGGTCAGGGCGCCCGTGAGCGAGGACGCGGCGTAGACGTCGACGCGTTCGGCGGCGCTCGAGGTCCCGCACCCGGCCAGCAGCGCACCGCTCAGCAGCACGCCGGCGACCGCGGCGGCGGGACGCGCGGGGCCGGCCGGCGGAGCC
>NZ_JBISWL010000104.1:0-8137 GCF_044462265.1 Kocuria rhizosphaerae | reverse complement strand
TCGTCGTCACGGAGGACGGGCAGCGCTGGGCCGCCGCGCAGCAGGTCGTCGTCGCTCCGGACGCCGGGCAGGTCGTCGGGCGGCGCTCGGGCTTCCTGCGCGGGCCCCGGGGGGCGCACGGCTAGCGCACGCCCCCGGGGCCCGGTCAGCGGCCGAAGAGGACCTTGGCCTCGTCCCAGCGGTGCTGGGGGACGGTCTTGAGTCCGGCGAGGGCGTCCTCGAAGGGGACGCGGACCATGTCGGTGCCGCGGATGGCGACCATCTTCCCCCACTGCTTGGCGTGGACGAGGTCGACCACGGCCAGGCCGTAGCGGGTGGCCAGGACCCGGTCGAAGCCGGTGGGGGCCCCGCCGCGCTGGATGTGGCCCAGGATGGTGTTGCGGGTCTCGATGCCGGTGCGCGCCTCGATCTGCTCGGTGACGTGCTCCCCGACCCCGCCCAGGCGGGGCCGGCCGGAGGCCTCGGTGCCCCTGCCGGCCACGACGTCGTCGGCGCCCTCGGGGATGAAGCCCTCGGCCACGACGACCAGCGGGGAGCGGCCGCGGTCGTGGACCTCGCTCACCCAGGCGCAGACCTGGTCCATGGAGACCTGCTGCTCGGGGATCAGCACGGCGTGGGCCCCGGCCGACATCCCGGAGTGCAGGGCGATCCAGCCGACGTGGCGGCCCATGACCTCCGCGACCATGGCCCGGTGGTGGGACTCCCCGGTGGTGCGCAGCCGGTCCATGGCGTCGGTGGCGATGGACACGGCGGTGTCGAAGCCGAAGGTGTAGTCGGTGGCCTGCAGGTCGTTGTCGATGGTCTTGGGGACCCCGACCACGGGCAGCCCGGCCTCGGCCAGGCGCTTGGCCCCGGCCAGGGTGCCCTCCCCGCCGACGGCGACGATCGCGTCGATGTGGTGGCGCTCGAGCATGACCGCGATCTTCTCGGGGCCGCCGCCGGGGCCCTCGTAGGGGTTGGTGCGGGAGGTGCCCAGGATGGTCCCGCCCTCCCGGGCCAGGCCGCGGACCCGGGTGCGGGGCAGGTCCATGATGTCGCCGTCCACGACCCCGCGCCAGCCGTCGCGGAAGCCCACGAACTCGTGGCCGTAGGTCTTGATCCCGTGCAGCACCGCCCCGCGGATCACGGCGTTGAGGCCGGGGCAGTCCCCGCCGCTGGTCAGCAGTCCGATCTTCATCCGTGCAGTCTCCTGGGGTCTCGAGGCGTGAGGGGTGCGGCCGGTTCCGGGGGAGCCGTGGTCGTGGTGATCAGCGCAGGATCCACGCCGTGGTGGCGGGAGGCAGGGCGCCGTGCTCGAGCGGCCCGCTGGCGAGCAGGATCTCGCCGTCGGGCAGCGGCACGGGGGCGGAGCCGAAGTTGGTGACGCTGTGCCAACCACCGGGCCGGGCGAAGTGGACGACCTGCGGGTCGGCCTCGTCCACCCAGTCCAGCTGCTCGGGGCCCTGCAGCCGGCCGCGCAGAGCCAGGGCGGCCCGGTAGAGGTTCAGGGTGGAGTCGGGGTCCCGCTCCTGGGCCTCGGCGGCGGCGTCGCGGAACCACTCCGGCTGGGGCAGGTGAGCGCCGGTGGCGCTGAACCCGTATGCGGTGCCGTCCGGACTCCAGGGCAGCGGGACACGGCAGCCGTCGCGGCCGATGTCGACCCCGGGGTTGCGGAAGAACGCCGGGTCCTGCCGGTCCCCGGGGGCGATCTCGGCGACCTCGTGCAGGCCCAGTTCCTCGCCCTGGTACAGGTAGGCCGAGCCGGGCAGGGCGAGCATGAGCAGGGTCGCCGCCCGGGCCCGCTGCAGGCCCTTCTCCCGGTCCAGACGCTCGGCCGGTGCGCCGGCGAGCAGCCAGCCCTTGGCGCCGCGGCCGCCCTCCATGGGGGCGCCGGTGGTCTCCTCGGCGGCGTCGGCCGGCTCGGCGGCGAGCCCGTAGCGGGTGGGGTGGCGCACGACGTCGTGGTTGGAGAACACCCAGGTGGAGGAGGCCCCGGTGGCGGCCGCCTCGGCGAGGTTCTTGGCGATGATCGAGCGGAACCGGCCGGCGTCGAAGTCGGCGGTGAGCAGGTCGAAGTTGAAGGCCTGGCCCAGTCCTTCGGGGCTGGCGTAGCGGGCCCGGCGGTCCGGGTGGACCCAGGCCTCGGCCACGGCGGTGCGCGGCGGGTCGTACTCGTCGAAGACCGACCGCCACTGGGCGTAGATCTCGTGCACCTCGTCGCGGTCCCAGAACGGGTGGTGGCCGTGGTGGACGTCCGGGTCCGGCAGGTTCTCCCAGGTCGGCAGGGACTCCGGCAGGTGCTTGGTCAGCGCGTGCGCCACGTCCACCCGGAACCCGTCCACGCCGCGGTCGGACCAGAAGCGCAGAGTCCTCAGGAAGTCCGCCCGGACCTCCTCGTTGTCCCAGTTGAAGTCCGGCTGCTCCTTGGCGAACAGGTGGAGGTACCACTGTCCCGGCGTGCCGTCGGGCTCGGTGATCCGCTCCCAGGCGGGCCCGCCGAAGACGGACTGCCAGTCCGAGGGCGGCAGGTCGCCGTCCGGGCCCAGCCCGTCGCGGAAGACGTACCGGTCGCGGGCGGGCGAACCGGCCGGGGAGGCCAGGGCCTGGCGGAACCACGCGTGGCGGTCGGAGGAGTGGTTGGGGACGATGTCGACGATCAGCTTGATCCCCGCCTCGTGCAGCGCCGCGGTCATCTCGTCGAAGTCCGCCAGGGTCCCCAGCTTCGGGTCCACGTCGCGGTAGTCGTCGACGTCGTAGCCGCCGTCGGCCAGCGCCGAGGGGTAGAAGGGGCTCAGCCACACCGCGTCGACCCCCAGCCCGGCGAGGTACGGGACCTTGGCGGTGATGCCGGCGATGTCGCCCAGCCCGTCGCCGTCCGCGTCGTAGAAGCTGCGGGGATAGATCTGGTAGACGGTCGCCTGGCGCCACCAGTCCGGGTCGTGGGAGTGCTCGCCGGTCGAGGAGCGGATGGGGGAAGAAGCAGTCATCGGGATTTCTTTCCTTTCGGGGTGGTGGCCGGGGCCACGGGACGGCGGGGTCGGTCGAGCGAGGCGCAGCGCCACAGGGAAAAGGCCGGTCCGCCGCTGGGCAGGGTGATCGTGTCGTCGGAGTCGGCGTGGAGGTCCGGGGTGCCGGCGAGCCCGCTGAGGTGGGTGCCGACGACGTGAGCGGGCAGCCGGACGGAGCCGTGGTCGGCGCGCGCGGCGTGGACGAGGACGGCTTCACCGGGCGACTCCCGCAGAAAGGTGAAGGCGTCCTCGCCCACGGCGAGCCACCGCATTCCGCCGTGGCGGAGGGCCACGGATCGGTGACGTGCGCCGAAAAGAGCTCGTGTGGTGGCGAGCCTCTCGTGGTCCCATCCGCCGGGGTCGTCCCAGGGGAAGGGGCGGCGACCGTCTTCGCCGTTGAGGCCCTCCTGGCCGATCTCGTCCCCCGCCCAGAGCATGGGGATGCCGGGCATGGTGGCCAGCAGGCCGAACGCCACGGTCACGAGTCGCCGGTCCCCGAGCATGGTGGCGATCCGCATGGTGTCGTGGGAACCGACGAGGTTGAGGGCGTGTGCGGTGGCCCGCCACGGGGCGGCGGCGGCGAAGTCGCGCATCGAGCCGACCACGTCCACTCCCGACAGCCGGGGGATGGCCGTGAAGGGGCCCGGTTCGAACGGCACGGGGGAGGCCGGCTTCAGCCACTGCCACACCGGACGGGTGAATCCGGCGTAGTTCATGACGCCGTGCCAGCCGTCGACCTGCAGGTCCTGGGACGCGTCATGGCTGTGCTCGGCCAGCAGCAGGGACTCGGGGTCGGCTGCGGCCATCGTCTGGCGCAGAGTGGTCGACACCATGTGGTTGAGGTCGGTGGTGCCGTGCCGTCCCGTCATGTTGGCGACGTCGATGCGCCATCCGTCCAGCCGGTGGGGCCCCAGCCACCGGGCCACCACGGAGTCCGGGCCTTCGTAGAGGCGTCGGCGCAGTTCGGGGTTGCTGTGGTCGAACTTGGGAAGGGACTTGTGCCCGAACCAGCACACGTACTCGTCGGGATGCCGGGTGAAGAGGAAGAAGCCGGCCTCCGGGCTGTGCGGGTCGTCGATCGCGGTCCTGAACCACTCGTGGGCGTCGCCGCAGTGGTTCGTCGTGAGGTCTCCGAGCAGATGCATGCCACGGGCGTGCAGGGCGTCCGACAGGCGGCCGAGGGCGGCGTCTCCGCCGAGCAGCGGATCCACGTGGTCGAAGCTGGACGCGTCGTAGCGGTGGTTGGAACGAGCCGGGAACGTCGGTGTCAGGTAGACCGTGTTCGCACCGAGTGAGGCGATGTGCTCCAGGTGGTCGACGATCCCGTCGAGGTCCCCGCCGTAGTACTGGTAGGGGGTCTCCGGTCCTCGGCCGATGACCCCGTTCTCCCACGCCTCCGGGATCGCCCAGTCGGGGGCGGGCCGGTCGACGGACTTCGCGTACCGGTCGGGAAAGATCTGGTACAGGACCGCGTCGTCGGCCCACGCCGGCGGCGGGGCGTAGGTCGTGATCCGGAAATCGGAGGCGTCGGTGACATCGCGGGTGTGCAGACCTGTTCCGTTGAGCCACCGGTAGGCGCCGGGGCCTCCGTCGAGCAGCCAACGGTAGTTCACCATCGGGTTCTCCACCCGGACGTCGGCGCGCAGCCAGACCTCGTGCTCGTCCTGCCGGTCCGTTCTCGTTCCGACGAGGGCCTGTTCCCCGTCGATGCACACCCGCAGCAGGGCCTGTGTGACACCGCTGGCCCTGGGGACCCGCAGGAACATCGTGACGGTTTCGCCCAGGCCCGGGGAGGGGTTCGAGACGTACATCGCCGATCCGTCATGGTGGGGCTGGTTCCACAGCCGGTTCATCACGGCTCCTCCACGGTCGGTCCTTGTGCTGGTGGTCGGCAGTCCGGTCGTCATCCGTGCACTCTCCTGAGGTCTCGAGGCGTGAGGGGTGGGGACGGCTTCGCCGGAAGGGGGCGTGCAGAGCCCTGTGCCCGGTCGGGAACCGTGCGGCCGTGATGGCCGCCGGAGCGGGTCAGGCGGGGGCCGGGCCGGTGGAGGAGCGGACGACGAAGTGGGCGGGGATGATCTCGTCCGTCGGTTCTCCGGCCGTCCCGGCCAGCTGCTCGAGAACACGGCCGACGGCACGGACACCCTGCTGCCGGGCCTGCTGGTCGATGGTCGTGAGCCCGAAGGCCTCCCCGAGGGGGTGCGCGTCGATGCCGATGACGGACAGGTCCCCGGGGACGGTGAGCCCGAGGTCCCTCGCGGCCAGGATCGCCCCGGCCCCCATCTCGTCGGAGGCGCTGAAGATCGCCGTGGGGCGGTCCGCGGGGTCCGCCAGGAGGTTCTTGACCCTCTGGTACGCGTCGGTGAACGAGTAGTCGGCGATGAGCGACCAGGCAGGCTCCACGGGCAGGCCCGCCTGCGCCATCGCCTGTTCGTAGCCCGCGCGCCGGCCGCTGGACATGGCGAAGTAGCGGGGCTGCTCCTCCTCGCCGCCGAGATGGCCGATCCGCCGGTGCCCCAGGTGGATCAGGTGCTCCGTGGCGCGGCGGCCGACGTCGGCCTCGTCGATGCTGATGGTGGGCACGCCCGTCAGGGGACCGCCGACCCCCACCACCGGGATCCCGCCGGAGAGCAGCTGGTCCGTCTCCGCCGGATCGAGGGGGAGGGCGACCGCCACGGCGGCGTCGAGCCGCTTGCGCAGGAGGAAGTCCGTCAGGACGGTCTCCCGGTAGCGGTCGCCCTGGAAGTTGTAGAGGGCCAGGTCGTACCCGGCTTCGGTGAGGGCCGCCGACACGCCTTCGAGCACGGTCGAGAAGTACCAGCGGTCGACGTAGGGCAGCACCACGCCGATGTTGCGGCTGCGGCCGCTGGCCAGGCTCGACGCGTGGTAGGACACGACGAAGCCCAGCTCGTGGGCCGCCTGCTGCACCCTGGCCCGGGCGCGGGAGGAGACGTGGCCCTTGCCGCTGAGCGCGCGGGAGACCGTCGCGGTGGACACGCCGGCCCGGTCGGCGACGTCCTGGAGCCGCGGCGGGTTCACGGCGTCGTCGTCGTGGGCTCGGCCGTCTGCAGCCATATGCACTCCTCCGGGCTCAGGACACGCGGCATGGACGTCCCCGGGCGGCTGCGCGCCAGGACCGGCAGGTCTGGCAGCTCCACCGGGGTGGTGCCCGTGTTGAGCAGCACCAGGACGTCGTTGTTGACGAATCCTAGGCAATCCTGCCCGCCGAGGTCCTCCGCCCAGGCCAGGGAGCCCGAGCCGAGCCCGTGCGATCGCCGCAGGCTCAGCGCCGTCCGGTAGAGGGAGAGCGTGGACGACGGGTCCTGGCTCTGCGCCTCGCGGGAGAGCTCCGCCCACCCCTCCGGCTGCGGCAACCAGGACGCGCCGGTGGCGCTGTAGCCGCACGACGGCCCCGTCCTGGTCCACGGCAGCGGGACCCGGCAGCCGTCGCGGCCCAGGCGTTCACCGGCGGTGCGGCGGTAGGTGGGGTCCTGCCGGAACTCGTGGGGCAGGGTCGTGTGGTCCGGCAGGCCCAGCTCCTCGCCCTGGTAGAGGTACACCCCGCCCGGGAGGCCGAGCATGAGCAGGGACGCGGCCCGCGCCCGGCGCGTGCCCAGGGTGTGGTCGGGCTGCTCGTCCTCCGCCCCGATGCCGTCGCCCGGGCGCGCCACGGCGTCGCCCTGGCCGAGACGCGTCGTGTGCCGGACGACGTCGTGGTTGGACAGGACCCAGGTGGTCGGGGCGCCGACCGCGTCGAAGGCCTCGATGGACGAGGTGACGATGCGGCGCAGCTCCGTGGCGTCCCACGGCGCCGCCAGGTAGGAGAAGTTGAACGTCTGGTGCATCTGGTCCGGGCGCACCCAGTCGGCCAGGCGCGTCAGCGGTTCCACGCTAGCCTCGGCGCACAGGATCCGCTCGCCGTCGTACTCCGCGAGGACCTCCCGCCAGCGGCGGTAGATGTCGTGGATCTGCGGCTGCCCGAACATCGGTGCGTCCGTGAACGGGAAGCCGGGGACGCTGCCGCCGTCGGCGCGGCCTCCCCAGTCGGGCAGGCCCTGCGCCTTGACCAGGGCGTGGGCGACGTCGACCCGGAAACCCGCGACCCCGCGGTCGAGCCAGAAGCGCAGGATCCGCTCGAACTCGGCCCGGACGAGCTCGTCGTCCCAGTTGAAGTCGGGCTGCGAGGAGTCGAAGAGGTGCAGGTACCACTGGCCGAGGCTTCCGTCCGCCTCGACCACCCTGGTCCAGGCCGGACCGCCGAAGTGCGACTTCCAGTTGTTGGGGGGCAGCTCCCCCGACCCGCCCCTGCCGTCCCGGAAGACGAACGCGTCCCGCTCCGGACTGCCGGGGGCGGCGGCGAGGGCTCGCCGGAACAGCACGTGCTCCCGGGAGCAGTGGTTGGGCACCAGGTCGATGATGACCTTCACGGAGTGGGCGTCGGCCGCGGCCACGAGCGCGTCGAAGTCCTCGAGCGTCCCGAGGGCGGCGTCGACGTCGCAGTAGTCGCTGACGTCGTAGCCTCCGTCGAGCTGGGGGGAGGGGTAGAAGGGCGAGAGCCAGATCGCGTCGATGTCGAGCTCGGCCAGCCGGGGCAGCTCGGCGGTGATGCCGGCGAGATCGCCGACGCCGTCCCCGTCGAGGTCCCGGAACGAGCGGGGGTACACCTGGTAGATCACCGACGAGCGCCACCACTCGGGCTCGTGATCGCGGTCGTGGACGGACGTGAGGTGCAGCGACTGGAGTTCGCCGAAGGTCGTGGACATGCGATTCATCGTAGGCCGGATTCAGGCCATCTGTAAACGCTCTCAGGTCGAAAACCCCTGCGGAACAAGGATGATGAAAGGTATGGACACCACTTCTGATAGCGCTTACAGTAGTGACCTGACTCACGCATCCATCCTCGTCCGCTGCTTCCGACCACCCCGGTCGCGCCCGCCGCCTCGGCGGGGCGCCGGCGAACCGCCCGGGCCGCGCCGTCCCCCGGTCCTCCCGGGCAGGACGCTCCTGAAAGGAACACCGCTCATGTCTTCTGTCGTCTACGACCGTGTCACCTGTCAGTACCCCGGGGCGGCCTCGCCCTCGGTGACCGACCTGTCCCTGGAGATCGCCGACGGGGAGTTCCTCGTCCTGGTCGGGCCCTCCGGCTGCGG
>NZ_JBISWL010000103.1:0-35591 GCF_044462265.1 Kocuria rhizosphaerae | reverse complement strand
GTCCACGAGGCGCACCGGGTGCGGGACGGTTGTAGATGTTCGAGAAG
This sequence comes from Kocuria rhizosphaerae, assembly GCF_044462265.1. Classification (NCBI taxonomy): domain Bacteria; kingdom Bacillati; phylum Actinomycetota; class Actinomycetes; order Micrococcales; family Micrococcaceae; genus Kocuria; species Kocuria rhizosphaerae. The sequence continues at coordinate 35,544 of NZ_JBISWL010000103.1, read as the reverse complement.
ATCCTGGTGGCCAATCGCGGGGAGATCGCGATCCGGGCGTTCCGCTCGGCCTATGAGCTGGGGGCCAAGACGGTGGCGGTGTTCCCGTACGAGGACCGTCACTCGATCCACCGGCAGAAGGCGGACGAGGCCTATCAGATCGGTGAGGAGGGTCACCCGGTGCGGGCCTACCTCGACGTGGCGGAGATCGTGCGGGTGGCCAAGGAGTCCGGGGCGGATGCGATCTATCCCGGCTACGGGTTCCTCTCCGAGAACCCGGACCTGGCCCGTGCCGCGGAGGCGGCGGGGATCACGTTCGTGGGCCCGGCCGCGGAGATCTTGGAGCTGGCCGGCAACAAGGTCGAGGCCCTGAAGGCGGCCCAGCGGGCGGGGATCCCCACCCTGGACTCCTCGGCCCCCTCCTCGGACGTGGAGTACCTGCTGGGCCAGGCCGAGCGCATCGGCTTCCCGGTCTTCGTCAAGGCCGTCGCCGGCGGCGGTGGTCGCGGGATGCGGCGGGTGGAGACGCCCGAGGCGCTGCCCGAGGCGCTGGCGGCGGCGATGCGGGAGGCGGACACGGCCTTCGGGGATCCCACGATGTTCGTGGAGCAGGCGGTGCTGCGTCCCCGTCACATCGAGGTGCAGATCCTGGCCGATGCCGAGGGCAACATCGTCCATCTCTTCGAGCGGGACTGCTCCGTGCAGCGCCGCCACCAGAAGGTCATCGAGATCGCCCCGGCCCCGAACCTCGACGAGGGGATCCGTCAGGCCCTGCACGCCGACGCGGTGAAGTTCGCGCGCGAGCTGGGCTACGTGAACGCGGGCACCGTGGAGTTCCTGGTGGACACGGCCGGGGAGCGGGCCGGGCAGCACGTGTTCATCGAGATGAACCCCCGCATCCAGGTCGAGCACACGGTCACCGAGGAGATCACCGACGTGGACCTCGTCCAGTCCCAGTTGCGCATCGCCGCCGGGGAGTCCCTGACGGACCTGGGCATCAGCCAGCGGGAGCTGACCGTGCGGGGGGCGGCGATGCAGTGCCGGATCACCACGGAGGACCCGGCCAACGGTTTCCGCCCCGACGTCGGTCGCATCTCCGCCTACCGCTCGGCCGGCGGGGCGGGGGTGCGCCTGGACGGCGGGACGGTCTACGCCGGTGCCGAGGTCTCCCCCCACTTCGACTCCATGCTGGTCAAGCTCATCTGCCGGGGCCGGGACTACGCCACGGCCGTGCACCGCTCCCAGCGGGCCCTGGCGGAGTTCCGGATCCGCGGGGTCGCGACCAACATCCAGTTCCTGCAGGCCGTGCTGGCCGATCCGGAGTTCCTGGCCGGGAACGTGGCCACGGACTTCATCGAGCGCCGTCCGGAGCTGCTGGAGGCGCGCACCTCGGGGGACCGGGCCACGAAGGCGCTGACCTGGCTGGCCGAGGTGACGGTGAACCGGCCCAACGGGGAGCGGGTGGAGGGCATCGATCCGCGCACGAAGCTGCCGCGCTACCCCGGGGACAAGCAGGACGAGCCGCTGCGGTCCCCGTTCGACGGCCCCTCCGAGCACACTCCGCCGCCGGGGTGGCGCCAGGTCCTCCAGGAGAAGGGTCCGGAGGGCTTCGCGGCGGCGCTGCGGGAGCAGACGGCGGTGGCGGTGACGTCCACGACCTTCCGCGACGCCCACCAGTCCCTGCTCGCGACCCGGGTGCGCACCCGCGACCTGCTCGCGGCCGCTCCGGCCTACGCGCACACCCTGCCGCAGCTGTTCTCGGTGGAGGCCTGGGGCGGGGCCACCTACGACGTGGCCCTGCGCTTCCTGGGCGAGGACCCGTGGGAGCGCCTGGCGCTGCTGCGCCAGGCGATGCCCAACATCCCCATCCAGATGCTGCTGCGCGGGCGCAACACGGTGGGCTACACCCCTTACCCCACGGAGGTCACGGACGCGTTCGTCGCCGAGGCCGCGGCCACCGGGGTCGACATCTTCCGGATCTTCGACGCGCTCAACGACGTGGAGCAGATGGCCCCGGCCATCGAGGCCGTGCGCAAGACGGGCACGGCGGTGGCCGAGGTCGTCCTGTGCTACACGGGCGACCTCAACGACCCGGACGAGGACCTCTACACCCTCGACTACTACCTGGATCTGGCCGCCCAGTGCGTGGCGGCCGGGGCGCACATCCTGGCGATCAAGGACATGGCCGGGCTGCTGCGCCCGGCCGCGGCCAAGCGGCTGGTGTCGGCCCTGCGGGAGCGCTTCGCGCTGCCGGTGCACCTGCACACCCACGACACCGCCGGCGGGCAGCTGGCCACGCTGATGGCCGCGATCGAGGCCGGGGTCGACGCCGTCGACGTCGCCGACGCCTCCATGGCCGGTACCACCTCCCAGGTCTCGGCCTCGGCGCTGGTGGCCGCCCTGGAGCACACCGAGCGCGACACCGGCATCCCCCTGGAGGCCATCTCGGCGCTGGAGCCCTACTGGGAGGTCATCCGCCGGATGTACTCCCCGTTCGAGTCCGGGCTCACCGCCCCGACCGGGCGGGTCTACCGGCACGAGATCCCCGGCGGGCAGCTGTCCAACCTGCGCCAGCAGGCCATCGCGCTGGGCCTGGGCGAGCGCTTCGAGGCGATCGAGGACATGTACACCGCGGCCAACGCCATGCTGGGCCGGCTGGTGAAGGTCACCCCGTCCTCGAAGGTCGTGGGCGACCTCGCGCTGCAGCTGGTGGGCATGGGCGTGGACCCGGCCGCCTTCGAGGCCGATCCCCAGCGCTTCGACCTGCCGGATTCGGTGATCAGCTTCCTCGCCGGGGAGCTGGGCACCCCGCCGGGCGGGTGGCCCGAGCCGTTCCGGACCAAGGCGCTTCAGGGGCGCAACGTGAAGGTCGGGATCACCGAGCTGGCCCCCGAGGACGCCCGAGCCCTGGCCGAGGACTCCGCGACCCGCCGGGCCACCCTCAACCGGCTGCTCTTCCCAGGCCCCACCCGGGAGTTCCTGGCCAGCCGGGCCAAGTACGGTGACCTCGCCCTGCTGCACACCCGGGACTTCCTCTACGGGCTGACCACCGAGCACGAGCACGTGATCTCCCTGGGCAAGGGCGTGCGGCTGCTGGTGACCCTGCAGGCGATCTCGGAGGCCGACGACAAGGGCATGCGCACCGTCATGGTGACCCTCAACGGACAGCCCCGGATGATCGAGGTCCGCGACACCTCCGTGGCCTCGGCGGTGCCCGAGACCGAGAAGGCCGACCCCACCGACCCCGGCCACGTCGCCGCGCCCTTCGCCGGGGCGGTCACCGTCACCGCGACCGAGGGCCAGACCGTCGAGCCCGGCGCCCAGGTCGCCACGATCGAGGCCATGAAGATGGAGGCCTCCATCACCGCGCCCACCGCGGGCACCGTCACCCGCGTCGCGCTCACCGGCGTCACCCAGGTCACCGGAGGGGACCTCCTCCTCGTCCTGGACCCCACCGACTGACCGCCCGCCGGTCCGGGCCCTCAGGGCCCGGACCGCGCGGAGCCCGGGCCCTCCGGCCGGTCCCGGGACGGCGTCACCGCGACCAGACCTCCCGGAACTTCCCGCTGCGCGGGTCCGGACGGGGCGGATCGGGGGAGTGCCGGACGGCGACCGTGACCAGCCCGCGGGCGTCCAGGAACGCCCGCAGCCGAGCCTCGGCGGCCGAGCGGATGAGCACGAGGTCGGCACCGGGGTCGGGCTCCAGGTGCACGGTCAGCGTCTCGGGTCCCGTGCCCACCGCCTGGAACCGGCGCACCCCCGGCGTCTCCCCGATCACCGTGCCGAGCGCCAGGGGAGGCACCTCCACGGTCGGCCCGGCCCCGGCCCGGAGCCGGAGGACGGCGCCGCTGCGCCCCTCCACCCGAACCACCGGCAGGGGACTGCCGCAGGGGCACGGCCCGGCCGCCAGCACGGCGCTGTCGCCGAGGTCGTAGCGCAGGAGGGGCTGGACCCGGTTGTCGAGGTTGGTCACGAGGGCGGTGGCGGACACGGTGCCCGGGGGCACCGGCCGCAGCCGTTCGTCGACGGGCTCGAAGAGATAGCGGTCGGCGTTGACGTGGAGGGCCGCGCGGGGGCACTCCACGGCCAGGGCGGGGACCTCCGAGGCCGCGTACTCGTCGAGCACCGGACAGCCGAACGAGCCGGAGATCGCCCTGCGGGCCGCCGGGGTGAGCGTCTCGCCCCCGACGGCGACCAGCGCGGGGTCGACCCCCAGCCGCCCGGCGCGCCGCTCCCCGGCCAGGAGCCGGAGGACGCTCGGGTAGCCCACCAGGACCGTGGGCCGGAACTCCTCCAGCTCCGCGACGATCTCCGGGAGCGGGCGCAGGACCGACACCACCCGCAGCCGCCGGGCCTGCGCACGGCTGCGCCGGCGCAGGTCCTCGGCCACGGTCACCGCGGCGAAGTGCCCGCCCGTGGCCACCAGCACGGCGGTGCGCAGGCCGTGGCGCAGCACCGGCCCCAGCACCTCGGGACGCAGGGCCGTGCGCCGGGCCCGGACGCGCAGCACGGCCGCGGCCGCGGCCCAGGACGCCCGGTCGTGGACGAGGACCGCGGGCTCTCCGCTGGTCCCCGACGTGGTGATCACGTGGTAGCCGCCGAGGTACCGGGCGCCGACGGGCGACGGGCCGTCCAGCACGTCGCGGTGCAGGGCCTCCAGGGTGAGCCGCGGGTCGGTCACCCACTCGTCGAACCGGGCCATGAGTCCCGGCCGGTCGACCGGCGGCAGCACCCGAGGATCCGTCACCTCCGCGGGCAGTCCGTGGTAGAGCCGCCGGTAGTAGGGCGACGCGTGGCGGGCGTGCCGGACGAGAGCCGCCAGGCGGGCCCGCTGTCGGCGGGCGACCGCCTCCGGCCCGGCGTGCTCGACCCACCACGCGTCCGCCGCCACGCCCAGCATCCCGGGGCCTCCGTCCTCGTGCCGTGGGATCAGCGTAGGGCCGGCCGGGCGACCGCACGAGGCCCGCATAGGATGGGCGCCATGCGCGAATTCGATCTCATCATCATCGGCTCGGGCTCCGGGAACTCGATCCTCACCGAGGACTTCGACGGCCTGGACGTGGCCATCGTGGACGGCGGGACCTTCGGCGGGGTCTGCCTCAACGTGGGCTGCATCCCCACGAAGATGTACGTGTACCCCGCCACCCTCGCCCGGCACGCGGTCGAGGCGGACCGCCTCGGCGTGCGGGCCGAGGTCCGGGACGTGCGCTGGCGCGAGATGCGCGACCGGATCTTCGGGCGGATCGACGCCATCTCCCACGGCGGGCTGGAGTACCGCCGGACCCTGCCGAACGTGACGGTCGTCGAGGAGCGGGTGCGCTTCACCGGCCCGCGGACCCTGCGCACGGCCTCCGGTCATGAGCTGACCTCGCGGCAGATCGTCGTGGCGGCAGGGTCGCGGCCGGTCGTCCCCGACGTCCCCGGCATCGACCTGCCCCAGGTCCACACCTCGGACACGGTCATGCGCATCGACGAGCTCCCCCGGCGCGTGGTCGTCGTCGGCGGCGGCTACATCGGCGCGGAGTTCGCCCACATGTTCTCGAGCCTCGGCTCCCGGGTCACCCAGGTGAACAGGTCCCACCGCATCCTGCGATACCACGATCCGGAGATCGCCCAACGCTTCGCCCGCGAGGCCTCACGGCAGTGGAAGCTCGAGGCGGGCTGGTCGCTGGCCGGGGTCGAGGAGTCGGCCGGTGACGGCTCCGCGGTGACGGTCACCTTCCACGACCCGGAGGACCCCGAGCTGACCATGCGCCTGCCCGCCGACGTGGTGCTCGTGGCCACCGGACGGCAGCCCAACACGGACGTGCTGGACGCCCGGGCGGGCGGGCTGGACGTGCGCGAGGACGGTCTGCTGGCCGTCGACGAGTTCCAGCACGCCCTCCACGGCGGGGAACCGGTCGAGGGCGTGTGGGCGCTCGGCGACATCTGCTCGCCGTACCAGCTCAAGCACGTCGCCAACGCGGAGGCCAGGACGGTCCAGCACAACCTGCTGCACCCCGAGGACCTGCGTGCCACCGACCACCGGTTCGTGCCCTCCGCCGTGTTCACGAGCCCGCAGATCGCCTCCGTGGGCATGACCCAGGCCGAGGCCGAGGACTGGGCCGTCGAGAACGGCACGGAGATCACCGTCAAGGTCCAGGACTACGGGGCGACGGCCTACGGCTGGGCCATGGAGGACCACACCGGGCTGTGCAAGATCGTCGCGGAGAAGGGCACGGGCCGGCTGCTGGGCGCCCACCTGATCGGGGAGGAGGCCTCCCTGCTGATCCAGCCCCTGGTCCAGGCCATGTCCTTCGGCGTCGACGCCCATGCGATGGCCCGCGGCCAGTACTGGATCCATCCGGCCCTCAGCGAGGTCGTGGAGAACGCCCTGCTGGGCCTCGACGTGCCCGAGCACACCCCCCTGCCCCCGCACGAGCTCGTCAGGGGACGGTGACGCGGGGCGTGCTCAGCCCTCGCCGCGGCCGGGCAGGTGGGCGGAGGAGAGCTTCCCCCTGAGCCGTTCCGCCGCGGTGCTGGACACCGGCGCCTCGGCGGGCGCCGGCCGCGAGTAGATCTCCTCGATCGTCTCCGCGAAGTCCTGGGCGATCCTGGCGCGCTTGATCTTCATGGAGGGGGTCAGGTGGCCCGAGGCCTCCGTCCAGTCGACGTCGAGGATCTCGAAGGCGCGGATGCCCTCCGCCCGGGAGACCGCGCGGTTGGCGTGCGCCACGATCTCCTGGACGTGCTCCACGACCTTCGGGTGCCGCGCGGCCTCGGCGATGGGCATCGACGGGTCGAGGCCCATCAGCTCCAGCCGGGCCGGCAGGACGTCCTGGTCCAGGGTGATCAGCGCGGCGACGAACGGCCGGTCGTCGCCGACGACCATCACCTGTGAGACCAGCGCGGAGGCGCGGATGGGGTCCTCGAGCACATTGGGCACCACGTTCTTGCCGCCTGCGGTGACGATGATCTCCTTCTTGCGGCCGGTGATGCTCAGCGCCCCGTCCTCGTCCAGCGTGCCGAGGTCGCCGGTGCGGAACCAGCCGTCCTCGAAGGCCTCCGCCGTGAGGTCCTCGCGGCCGTGGTAGCTCCGCATCACGTGGGCGCCGCGGACGAGGACCTCGCCGTCGTCGGCGATCCGGATCTCGTTGCCCGGCAGGACCCGGCCCACGGTGCCGATCTTGCCGACCTCCGGCGTGTTCACGGAGATCGGGGCCGTGGTCTCCGTGAGCCCGTAGCCCTCGACGACGTAGACGCCGATGCCGTTGAAGAAGTGGCCCAGGCGCGTGCCGAGGGCGGCGCCGCCCGAGACCGCGTGCGTGACCTCTCCGCCCATCGCCGCCCGCAGCTTCGAGTAGACGAGGTGGTCGAAGAGGGCGTGCCGGGCGCGCAGCAGCGGCGGCACGGGCCCGGCCTGGCGCGCGGTCGAGTAGGCCACGGCCGTGGCCGTCGCGCGCGAGAAGATCAGCGTCTTGACCTTGCCGCCCTTCTCGGCCTTGAGCCGTGCGCTCTGGTAGATCTTCTCGAACACCCTCGGCACGGCCAGGATGAAGGTCGGCCGGAAGGACGCGAGGTCCGCCATGAGGTTCTTCACGTCCGGGGTGTGGGCGAGGGCGGTCCCCGTGTAGAGGGCGATGACCTCCACGAAGCGGGCGAAGACGTGGGCCAGGGGCAGGAACATCAGCGTCCGGGCTCCGGGGTGGACGATGTCCGAGACGACCAGGGCGGTGTTCTCGCTGAGCCGCACGAAGTTGCCGTGGGTCAGCTCGCACCCCTTCGGCGCGCCGGTGGTCCCGGAGGTGTAGATGATGGTGGCGATGTCGTCGAGCCCGCGGGACGTCCGGCGCGCCTCGAGCTCCTCGTCGGAGACCTCCGCCCCGGAGCGGGTGAGGTCGTCGAGGCTCGTGCCCGTCCCGTCCAGGCGCCAGATCCGCTCGGAGGCGCGGAAGGCGGACTCCTCGGCGGCCGCCAGCACCGCGTTCTCGAGGGCCTCCGTCTCGACGAACACGGCCCGCGCGTCGGAGTCGCCCATGATCCAGGAGATCTGCTGGGCCGAGGAGGAGTCGTAGACGGGGACCGGCACTGCTCCGGCGTACCAGATCGCGAGGTCCACCAGCGTCCACTCGTACCGGGTGCGGCTGAGGATGCCGACCCGGTCCCCGGGCTCGATGCCGGCGGCGACCAGGCCCTTGGCCACGCCCCGCACGGCGGCGTGGAACTCCCGGGCGTGCACCTCACGAGGCGCCGCGTCGGCGGAGAGCACGGTGTAGAGGTGCGGGTCGCCGTCGCGCTCCGCCTGCGCCACGAGGAAGTCCGTGATGCTGCGGTGCACGGGCGGGTCCACGAGGGCTTCGGTGGCGACGTGGCGCATGGTGGTTCTCCTCAGGTCGTGATCGGCGGGTCGGAACGGGTGGTTCGGGTCGGGCGGGCGGGCCGGGTCCGGAGGAACGGCGTGAGCGGATCGGCTCGGGTGTGCCGACGGTCCCAGTCTAGTGAGTTCGCTCACGCACACGCCGTCACACGCGGGCGCCGTCGTCGAGGTCGTCGCGCTCCTCGGGAAGCCGGCGCAGCAGGACGCCGATCGCGACGACCACCGCCACGAGGCCGGTGACCACCGCCCACCACGGGAGGGACCCCGGCAGCAGCGCCAGGACCACGAGCAGCACGGGCACCCCGATCAGGACCGTCCAGGCCAGCAGGGCCACGCCGCTCAGGCCCTGTGTGACGGGCCCCGGGTCGGGTGAGTAGGGCGCGTCGTCGTCGGCCGTCCCGGCCGCGGACTCCGGGACGGCGGACTCCGGGAGGGGCGCCTCCTCGGGGGACCAGTCGCGGGGGCCGGGAAGGTGGCGGTCCCCGGCTCGGCGGACGTCCTCGAGTCCGGCCACGATCCGGGCCCACTCTTCCTCGGGCCCGGGCGCGGGCCCGCCCGGCCGCCCGGTCACCGGCCCGCTCCCCGGGGCTCGCCGTCGGGGGCCAGCGCGGTCACGGGGTCGCGCCCGCCGACGAGGTCGCCGAGGAACCGCACCGACCGGGCGTGGACGACGTCGGCCTCGCGGTCGAGGGTGGCCACGTGGAAGCTCTCGGTGAGCCGGACGAGCTCCACGGGACCGCCCGCGTGGCGCAGCACGTGCCGCGTCGAGGCCTCGGAGACCACGTGGTCGTGCCGCGAGCGCAGCACCAGGACGGGCGCCGTGACGGAGGGCAGCATCCGGCGGGTGCGGGACATGAGCCGGCCGAGCTGGGCGACTCCCGCCACCGGTGTGCGCGGATAGGCGTGCTCGGTCACCCCGGGCACGCTGATGTCGTCCGCGACGGCGTCCACGGAGGCCACGGCGTGGCGCAGGGCGGGTGCCAGGGGTGCCGCGCGGCTCACCAAGGACAGGGCGGGGTTCACCGCCACGACCCCGTCGACGGGCTCTCTCGCCGCGAGGTGCAGGGCCAGCGTGCCGCCCATCGAGAGCCCGCACACCACGACGACGTCGTGCCGCTCGCGGAGGGACCGCAGGTGCTCCGCGGCGTGGTCGCGCCACTGCTCCCACCGCACGTCCGCGAGCTCCTGCCACCGTGTGCCGTGCCCCGGCAGGAGGGGGCCGACGACCTCCGCTCCGGTACGGTGCAGGGCCCGGCCCCACGGGAGGACGCTGAACGGGACGCCCGTGAACCCGTGCAGCACGAGCACCCCGGCCGCCCCCTCGGCGGGGAAGCGGAACGGGTCGGCGGGGGAGGGCTGGAGGCGGGCCTCGTCCGGCGGAGTCATGGGTCCATGATGTCAGGAGGGACCGCCGGGCGGTGCCCCTGGCCCCGCCCGGCGCGCGGACGTGAGAGAATACCGGAGGCCGGATCCGGTCCGAGCGCCACGGACCCACGCGACACCCCGATCACCACGAAGGAGTCCTCTCCCACATGGTCTACATGTTCCTGAAGCGCTACGTCGTCGGCCCGCTGGTCAACGTGGCCTTCCGTCCCGAGGTCCGCGGCTTGGAGCACGTGCCCACCGAGGGACCCGCCATCCTGGCGAGCAACCACCTCTCGGTCTCCGACTCGGTGTTCATGCCCGTCGCCGTGCCGCGCCAGGTGTTCTTCCTGGCGAAGTCCGACTACTTCACCGGCCCCGGGATCAAGGGCCGGGTCGTGGGGGCCTTCTTCCGTGCGATCAACCAGATCCCGATGGACCGCTCCGGTGGCCGGGCGAGCGCGACGTCCCTCAGCAACGGCGGGCAGAAGCTCGCGGAGGGAGAGCTGCTCGGGATCTATCCGGAGGGCACCCGCTCCCCGGACGGACGCCTGTACAAGGGCAAGATCGGCGTGGCCCGGCTGGCGCTGGAGACGGGGGCGCCCGTGGTGCCGATCGCCATGGTCGGCACGGACAAGGTCCAGCCCGTCGGCTCCCGGATGCCTCTGCCGCGCCGGAAGGCGCGGGTGACCACCATCTTCGGCGAGCCGCTGGACTTCTCCGGCTACCGGGGCCGGCAGGGCGAGCACGCGCTGCTGCGCGAGGTGACCGACGAGATCATGCGGGCCATCCAGGCCCTGTCCGGACAGGTGTCCGTGGACGTCTACGCCGGTGACCACAAGAAGCGCCTCGCCGAGCAGAAGCGCCAGGAGGCCAGGCAGGCCGCCGCCGAGATGGTCGGCAGCGCCAAGGACAAGGCGCGCACCGCCGCGCAGTCCGCGAAGAACGCCGCGGACGCCATCACCCACCGCGATCGTCCGGAGCCCGCCTCCGACGACGAGAAGCGTCCCACCGCACGCTGAATCCCCGCCCGGCCCGACCCGGACGAGACACAGGAAGACACCATGCTCGACTACACCGTTCCCGACAGCCTCCGCAACCTGGGCTCGCCCGTGCCCTCCGCGGCCGACTACCCGGGGCTGGACGACTGGCGCGACCTGGCCGCCGACCAGCAGCCCACCTGGCGCGACCACCCGGCCTTCACGTCCTCGATCGCCGAGCTCAACGCGGTCCCCCCGCTCGTCTTCGCGGGGGAGGTCGACCAGCTGCGCTCCCGGCTGGGGGAGGTCGCCAACGGCCAGGCCTTCTTCCTGCAGGGCGGCGACTGCGCCGAGACCTTCGAGGGGGCCACGGCCGACCGGATCAGCGCCCGCGTGAAGACGCTCCTGCAGATGGCCGTGGTCCTCACCTACGGGGCCTCGATGCCGGTCGTGAAGATGGGCCGGATGGCGGGACAGTTCTCGAAGCCGCGCTCGTCCAACGACGAGACGCGCGACGGCGTGACCCTGCCGAGCTTCCGCGGCGAGATGGTCAACGGGTTCGACTTCACGGAGGAGTCCCGGACGCACGACCCCCGGCGCATGGTGCGCGGCTACCACACCTCCGCCTCCACGCTGAACCTCATCCGGGCCTTCACCACGGGCGGCTTCGCCGACCTGCGACTCGTGCACGCGTGGAACATGGGCTTCACCACGAACCCGGCGCACGCCCGCTACGAGTCCCTGGCGCGGGAGATCGACCGTGCCGTGAAGTTCATGGACGCGTGCGGCGCCGACTTCGACGCCCTGCGCACCACGGAGTTCTACGCCGGTCACGAGGCCCTGCTGCTGGACTACGAGCGGGCCCTCAGCCGGATCGACTCCCGCACCCACTTGCCGTACGGCACCTCGGGGCACTTCCTGTGGATCGGTGAGCGCACCCGTGAGCTCGACGGCGCCCACGTGGACCTGCTCTCCCGGCTGCGCAACCCGATCGGCGTCAAGCTCGGGCCGAAGACCACCGGCGACGACGCCCTGGCCCTCATCGACAAGCTGGACCCGGAGCGGGAGCCCGGCCGGCTCACCTTCATCACGCGAATGGGCGCCAAGAACATCCGTGAGAAGCTGCCGCCCCTGGTCGAGGCCGTCGAGCGCTCGGGCGCGAAGGTCGTGTGGGTCACCGACCCGATGCACGGCAACACCGTGTCCCTGCCCTCCGGGTACAAGACCCGCAACTTCGACGACGTGGTGGACGAGGTGCGCGGCTTCTTCGAGGTGCACGAGGCCATCGGCTCCTTCCCCGGGGGCATCCACGTGGAGATGACCGGTGACGACGTGGCCGAGTGCCTCGGCGGGTCCGACCCCGTGGACGAGGCGTCCTTCGTGGACCGCTACGAGTCCCTGTGCGACCCGCGGCTCAACCACATGCAGTCGCTGGAGATCGCGTTCCTCGTGGCGGGGTACCTCTCCCGCCGCTGAGCGCCGGAGCCCTGCGGGAGGTTCTTCGGGGGCCGCCCGCACGTCCCGGTCGGTCCTGCTCGGCCGGTCCGGTCAGCCCTCCCCGGTCAGCCCGGTCCGGTGCCGATGAGCCAGCCCAGGAAGGCCGAGGCCCCCACGGCCAGCCCACCGAGGGCCGCGGTCACGGCCGCGCGCAGCGGGCGGACGGGACGCAGCTCGACCTGGGGCCGCCAGGGGTCCGAGGACCCGCCGGGGCGTCGGGCTGCACGAGGGGCGCCGGTCCTCCGGTGGTCCCCGGGCCGGCCCGGGTCCGCGGCGAGCGGGCGCGTCGCGTCCGGGCGCAGTGCCTCCGTCGCGGCGGCGCCCGGCGCCGTGCCCGGCCGGAGGCCCTCCGTCGCCGCCGGTCGGTGCGCGGCGGTGGGCGGGCCGTGCTCCCCGTGGAGCCGGTCGAGCTCCGCCGGGCGCATCCCCGCGCGCACCGCGCGCAGTTCCTCGAGCATCCGTGCGGCGTCCGCGGGTCGCCGCTCGGGCTCCCGAGCCGTGGCCCGGGCGACGAGGCGCGCGAGCCCGGCCGGTGCCCCGGGGTCCAGGGAGCGGAGGTCGGGGACGCGGCCCTCGGCGTGGGCCCGCGCCACGGCCACGGGTGAGCCGGTGAAGGGCCGGCGTCCCGTGAGCAGCTCGAAGAGCACGATCCCGGTCGAGTAGACGTCCGCGCGGGTGTCCACGGGCCGGCCGGTCACGAGCTCCGGGGCGGCGTAGGCCACGGTGCCCAGCACGGTGCCGGTGGCGGTGTGCTGGTCGACCGCGCGCGTGAGACCGAAGTCCGCCACCGTCACCCGGCCCGTGTCGGCGATCAGCACGTTCTCCGGTTTGACGTCGCGGTGGACGAGCCCCGCGCGGTGGGCCGCGGCCAGCCCGTCCAGGACCGGCTCCATGATCTGGAGCGCCTCCCGGGGGGTGAGCCTGCCTCGGCGGCGCAGACGGTCGCGCAGCGTGACTCCGTGCACGTGCTCCATGACGAGGTACGGCACCCCGTCGGGCGCGTGGCCCTGGTCGAGCACCGAGACGACATGGGGGTGGGACAGCCGGGCGGCGGCCCGGGCCTCCCGCACGAAGCGCTCCGCGGCGGCCGGGTCCTCGGCCAGGTGCGGGTGCATGAGCTTGACGGCCACCACGCGCTGGAGCCGGGTGTCCTCGGCGCGGTACACGGCCGCCGTTCCCCCGCGGGCGATGCGCGGGCCGAGCTCGTAGCGGCCCTCGAGCAGGGTGCCGGTCAGGTGGTCGGGGAGCGCGTGCTGCACGGCGTCAGCCTACGGCCCGGTGCTGGGCGATCGCTGGGCCGCGCCTCACCGGGAGAAGGACTCGCGGTGCGCCTTGACCTTCTTGACGTACCGCTTCGTGTCCTCGTACATGCCGTACTTCTGGACCCCGTGCAGGCCCTGGTAGTACGCGGCGATGGCCTCGTCGGTGTTCTCCGCGGACCGCGCCAGCCGGCCGATGATCGCCACCCCGGCCGTGACGTTGTCCTGGGGGTCGATCAGGTCCAGCTCGCGGCCCACCATGGCGGAGGCCCAGGCCCCCGCGTCGGGGATGACCTGCATCGTGCCCACGGCGTCGGCGGGTGAGACGGCCCGGTGGTCGAATCCCGACTCCTGGTGGGCGTGGGCCAGGGCCAGGGCCGGATCCACGCCCATCCGCTCGGCCGTGTCGCGGACCATCTGCCGCATCTGCTCACGGGACGGGACCGGGCGGGACGCCAGCTCCGCGTGGTGGCGGTTGGCGGAATCCACCACGGCGTCCTCGTAGGTGCGTCCCAGGAACGTGTCGCCGACCGCTCGCTCCGGGCGGGGTTCCGTTGCGGGCTCGGGCTCGGGCGGGGCGGCCGGCTCGGGCACCGGCTCGGGCTCCGCTGCCGAGGCCGGCCGCAGCGTGGGGCCCCCCACGGCGAGCTCCTGGCCCGGTCGCAGCAGGGAGCCGACCGTGAGGTCGTTGGCCTCCAGCAGTTCCTGGACGGACACCTCGTGCGCCTGGGCGATGCTCCACAGCGAGTCCCCGGGCCGCACGACGTAGTCCTCCGGGGCGGGCTCCGGGGCGGGCCCCGGCTCCTCGGGGGCCGGTGCCTCCCCGGGGCGCTCTGTCTTCTCGGCCCCCGCCAGACGCAGCTTCTGGTCCGGGTGCAGCACCGCGGCCCCGGAGAGGTCGTTCCAGCGCATGAGGTCGGCGACCTCGACGCCGTGGCGCTGGGCGATCGCCCACAGGGAGTCGCCGCGCGACACGGTGTGCTCGGGGACCTCGGGCCCCTGCTGGCCGATCAGCACGGGCGCCGAGGCCACCTGGGGGGTCTGCGGGGGAGCGGCCTGGGCCATGGACCCGCCGCCGATGGCGGCGAGCGCCGCGACGGCGGTCGCGGCGGAGCCCGTGCGGGCCAGGCGGGCCCAGCCTGCGGATCGCTCCTCCGGGGAGCCGGCGGGCGCGGACGGGCCGTCCGTGCGGGGGGAGGAGGTGCTGTGCGCCGCGTCGTCGGGATCGGTCGTGTCGTGGTCTGGGGGGAACGGCATGGAGGGACTCTCTGACGCTGATCGGGGAAGGCGCGGAGGTCTCAGCGGTCTCCGCCCGTCGAGCATACCGTGGCGTGCCCGCGTGGCACGGTCACCCGAGGTCGTGGCACGCTGGGGGCGTGAAGAACACATCCGGAATCAGCACCGAGGAGTTCGACCGACTGGACGGGCTCGTCCAGGAGTGGTTGCCCCTTCCCGACGTCGCCGAGCGTCTGGGCGTCGTGGTCACCCGCGTCCACGGCCTCGTCGACGAGGGCGCCCTCCTCGCGGTGCGCAGCCCCCACGACAACGTCCGCCGCGTGCCCGCCGCGTTCCTGCTCGGCCACACCGTGCTCGACTCGCTGAAGGGCACGGTGGCGGTGCTGCGGGACTCGGGCTTCTCGGACGTGGAGGCGATCACGTGGCTGTTCACGGCGGACGAGTCCCTGCCGGGCCGGCCGGTGGACGCGCTGCGGGACGGGCGGAAGACGGAGATCCGGCGACGGGCGCAGGCGCTGGCCTGGTGACCGGCCGCTGAGCACCGGTGGCGCGCCCGGGTGCGCCACCGGTGCTCAGGAGGAGCGCCGGACCGCCGCCGCGGCGAGCGCCCGCAGTGCGGCCATCGGCACGGGTTCGGCCGCGACCCGCTCGAGGGCCGCGAAGGCCTCCCGGCTGAGGGAGTCGATGAGCTCCTCGGTGGAGCGCAGGGCGCCGCAGTCCGTGATGATCTCGCGGAGCCCGGCCACCTCGTCCTCGTCGAGGTCGGGCCGGCCCAGGGCCGCCTCGAGCCGGGCGGCGTCGTCCGCCCCGGCCAGCCGGTGCACGAAGCCGACGAGCACCGTGCGCTTGCCCTCGCGCAGGTCGTCACCCGCCGGCTTGCCCGTCGTGGCGGGGTCGCCGAAGACCCCCAGGACGTCGTCGCGCAGCTGGAAGGCCTCGCCGAGGGGGAGCGCGAACGCGGAGCACCGCTCGAGGTCGCGATCGGCCGCGCCGGCCAATGCGGCGCCGAGCACCACGGGGTGCTCCACGGAGTACTTGGCCGACTTGTACCGGATCACGTCCAGGGCGCGCCGGACGGCGCCCTCCCGGTCCCGGCCCGCCCCGGCCACCTCGCCGTGCACGTCCAGGTACTGCCCGACCATGACCTCGGAGCGCATGAGGTCGAACACCGTCCGGGCGCGTTCGGCCCCGGGCGCCGCCGAGGCGGCCCGGGCGAACAGCGCCTCGCTCCAGGACAGGCACAGGTCGCCCGAGAGGATCGCTGAGGCCACGCCGAAGGCCGGTCCGTCGAGGCTCCAGCCCCGGGCGGCGTGCAGGTGCTCGAAGCGGCGGTGGACGCTGGGGGCGCCCCGGCGGGTGTCGGAGCGGTCGATGACGTCGTCGTGGATCAGCGCTGCCGACTGGAAGAGCTCGAGAGCCGCTCCCGCCCGGACCGCCGTCGGATCCTCGGGGTCGCCTCCGGCGGCGCGCCAGCCCCAGTAGCACAGCCGCGCGCGCATTCGCTTGCCGCCCGCGGAGAGCTCGGCCACGGCGTCGAGCAGGGGAAGGGTGTCCGCCGAGATGCCGGAGAGGAGCTCCCGCTGACCATCGAAGAAGACCTCCAGCTCGGCGTGCAGCCGGCGGACGAAGAGCTCGTCCTCGGCGCGGAAGGCGTCCTCGGGGGCCGAGCTCGGCGCGGTGCCGGCGGGCGCCCCGGGGCGGTGCGGTGGCGGTGCGGGGGTCATGGGCGGACGACCTCGGTCTCGAAGGCGGTGGCGGGTGGACCTGGCCGGCCCCGCCGTCTCGGCTCCACCCTACCCAAGGGGGCGGGTGCGATCGGGGCCCGGTCGGGGCCCTCCGAGGACGTCGGGGGTGGCGGCTATGCTGTGCCGGTGCAGGAGGAGGACGTGGTGACGGAGGCACGGTGACGGAGACGTCGAGTGAGCGGATGGCGCGCTGGCGGGCCTGCGCCGTCATGCACGTGGACATGGACATGTTCTACGTGGGAGTCGAGCTGCTGGCCTCCCCGCACCTGCGCGGGCGGCCGGTCGTCGTCGCGGCCGCCGGCAACCGCTCGGTCGTCCTCTCCGCCTCCTACGAGGCCCGAGCCTACGGCGTCCGGTCGGGCATGCCCCTGGCCCGTGCACGGGCCATGTGCCCGAGGGCCGTCCTCCTCGAGCCCCACCGCGGTGCCTACGACGCCTACTCCCGCCGGGTCATGGAGATGTTCTGGGAGATCACGGACCGGGTGGAGCAGATCAGTGTGGACGAGGCCTTCCTCGACGTCGGGGGAGCGGTCCGCCGGCTCGGCCCCCCGGTGCGCATCGCCCGCCGGCTGCGCGCCCGGGTGCAGGGAGAGCTCGGCCTGACCGCCTCCGTGGGGATCGGGGTCAACAAGACCGTCGCGAAGATCGCCTCCACGCGGTCGAAGCCCGACGGACTGCTGCTCGTCCAGCCGGAGGACACCGTCGCCTTCCTCGCGGAGCTGCCGGTCTCGGCCCTCTGGGGCGTGGGCGCCCGGACGGCCGAGGCCCTCGTCGGTGCCGGACTGCGCACGGTCGGGGACCTCGCCGCCGCGCCGCTGCCGCAGCTCACCCGCCTGGTCGGACAGGCCGCCGGCCTGCACCTCCACGAGCTGGCCCACGGCCGCGATCCGCGGCCGGTGGTTCCGGTTCGGGAGGAGAAGAGCGTGGGCGCCGAGGAGACGTTCCCCGAGGACGTGACGGACGGGCAGGTGCTCCACGACACGCTGCTGCGGCTGAGCCACCGGACCGCGTCCCGGCTGCGGCGCCAGGGACTGCGTTCGCGGCGCGTGGGGCTCAAGCTGCGCTACGCCGACTTCACGACCATCTCGCGCTCGCGGACCCTCGCCCACCCGTTCACGTCGGCCCACGACCTGCTCGAGCACGGAGCCGGTCTGCTCGCGGAGATCGGCGACCGGCCCCAGGCCGTGCGGCTGATCGGGATCAGGGCGGAGCGCCTGGAGCACGCCACGGACGCCCTCCAGCTCAGTCTCGACGGTCGCGAGGAGGAGTGGAGCGCGGCCGAGGAAGCCATGGACCGGGTGCACGCACGATTCGGCGCCGACCGCCTCGGCCCGGCGCGCCTGCTCCCCTCCGCACCACGGGATCGGGCAGGGAATTCCGAGCCTGTTGACAGCCGTGTGCGCGGTGCCAAACCCCCACCCGACGGGCTATCCTGGTAGCAGGCGGCGCCGGAACAGCCGGGGACCCCGCACCCGAAGGATGAGGAGGCATACCGTGCCACTGTCCGAGCACGAGCAACAGCTCCTGGCCCAGCTGGAGAAGCAGCTCAACGCGGACGACCCGAGGTTCGTGACGAGCATGGGGTCACGTGCCGTCCGGGGAGCCTCCACCCGCAACATCGTCCTGGGAATCGTGATCGCCGTGGTCGGCCTGCTCGTCCTGCTCGCCGGGATCATGGCCAAACTGACCCTCATCGGTGTCCTGGGCTTCCTCGTCATGGGGGCGGGCGTCTACGTCGCGACGCTGCGCTCCGGCAAACCGGGCTCCGGAGGGGGACCCGGCAAGGGGGGAGGGCCCCGACGGTCCTCGCCGTTCCTGCAGAATCTCGAGCAACGCTGGGACCAGCGCAACTCCGGTGGGCAGGGCGGTCAGCCCTAGCCGGCCGCTCCGCACCGCACGCCTCGACAGGACCACCACCGCGCGCCCTCCGACAGCACAGCATTCGACCAGCTCCCCGGCCTACCGCCGGGGAGCTTCTTCGTGCTCGAGATGCGGCGGGCCGCTCCACTGCCCTCCCCGGGCGGCGGGCCGGGCCGCTCCACCGCCCTCCCCGGGCGGCGGGCCGGGCCGCTCCACTGCCCTCCCCGGCAGCGGGCGCGGGGCCTCCACTCCGCTCCCCGGGCCGTCCGTTCCCCGTCCGGAGCGGCCTGCGGCAGGCCGCCCCCGGTCCTCCGCGGCCCTCCGCCACGCGCGGGCCATGACCCGCCCCACGCCCCGCTCCACGGCGCTCCTCTCCACCCCACCGGTTCGCCCCCGCCCCTGACCAGCGCGGATGCCGTCGCGGGGCGTGCCGCGGCGCGCCACGCCGGGGCGGCCCGGCCCCGGTTTCGTTGACCGGGGAGTGAAGTGGAGTAAAGTGGGGCGCGGAGATGGATCTGGGAGAACTCTCGGGCTGGAGAGGCGGTGAGCATGTTTCTCGGAACGTACTCACCCCGTCTCGACGAGAAGGGCCGCTTGATCCTGCCGGCGAAGTACCGGGAGGAGCTCGCTGACGGACTCGTCCTGACGCGAGGCCAGGAGCGGTGCCTCTACGTCTTCAGCATCGGTGAGTTCGAGCGGGTCCACGAGCAGCTCCGGGCCGCTCCGCTGGCCTCGAAGCAGGCACGGGACTACATCCGTGTCTTTCTCTCGGGCGCCTCGGACGAGGTTCCGGACAAGCAGGGCCGCGTCACCATACCGCCTCCGTTGCGGGAGTACGCCGGGCTGGACCGCGAGCTGGCGGTCATCGGCGCGGGCTCTCGGGCGGAGATCTGGGACGCGCAGTCCTGGAACGACTACCTGAGCGAGAAGGAGGCCGCCTTCTCCGAGACCGAGGAAGAAGTGGTGCCCGGGCTCTTCTGACCGAGAGCCGCGAACCAGACCGCGGAGCGTGCGAGGCGCTTCCCGGATGAGATCTCCAGCCGCACAGCCGTCACCGTCCTGGCTCAACTTCCCCTGAGCCAGGCCGGATTCGAGAGGCGGTCAGCGGATGGGGTTCTGATCCTGCAAGGCCCGTCAGTCCACCCGGGCGTCGCCACGGCGCCGGCCACCCCACCGATCCCCCCGACCGCCGAAGAGAGGGCCCATGGCGCAACGCCCAGCCGAGCAGCTCCACGTCCCCGTGCTGCTCGAGCGCTGCCTCGAACTCATGGCACCGGCGCTCGCCGAGGACGGAGCCGTGGCGGTGGACGCGACGCTGGGCATGGGCGGGCACTCCGAGGCGCTGTTGCGCCGGTTCCCCCGGCTGCAGCTGGTGGCGGTGGACCGGGATCCCCAGGCGCACGCACTGGCCGGGGCCAGGCTCGCCCGGTTCGCCGGCCGGTTCCACCCCGTCCACACCACCTACGACCGGATCCCCGAGGCGCTCGCGGAGCTGGGTTTCGGCGACGCCGACGCGGTGCTCTTCGACCTGGGCGTCTCGTCCCTCCAGCTGGACCAGCGGGAGCGCGGCTTCGCCTACTCCTACGACGCCCCGCTCGACATGCGCATGGACTCCACGGCCCCACGCACCGCCGAGGACGTGGTCAACGGCTACAGCGAGGCCGAGCTGCGCCGGATCCTGCGCGACTGGGGCGAGGAGCGGTTCGCGGCCCGGATCGCCCGTGCCGTCGTCGAGCGCCGCGCGCAGGCCCCGCTGCGTACCACGGGGGAACTCGTGGAGGTCGTCCGCGCGGCCGTCCCGCAGGGCGCGCAGCACCGGAAGGGCCACCCCGCGAAGCAGACCTTCCAGGCGCTGCGCATCGAGGTGAACGAGGAGCTCGACGTCCTGCGCCGGGCGATCCCCGCCGCCCTGGACTCCGTCCGCGTCGGCGGACGCGTCGTGGCCATGAGCTACCACTCGCTCGAGGACCGCATCGTCAAACAGGCCTTCGCCCGGGGTGCGACCTCCACGGCGCCGAAGGGCTTCCCGGTGGAGCTCGAGGAGCACAAGCCCACCCTGCGCATCCTCACCCGCGGGACCGAGACCCCCACGCCCCGCGAGATCGACGAGAACCCCCGAGCCGCGTCCGCACGTCTGCGCGCGGTCGAGCGCATCCGGCCGGCGATCCGGCACACAGCACCGAACACGACGAGGTACGAGGCATGAGCGCAACCGGACTCCAGCGACGACCGGCGCGTCCGGCGGCGTCCCGCACCGGCATCGGGGCCTGGGCGGCCCGGCGCGCTCAGCGCCCTCCGGTCGAGGGCAGCTCCGCCCGGCAGCTCGAGGTCCCCGCGTCCCGTCCGGCCGAGGCGCCCGGCGCGGGACGGGCGCCCCTGTCGGTCGTGCCGAACCAGGCCCGGCGGCGGAGGCTCTCCACGGTGGTGCTCAGCCTGATCGCGCTCGTGGTCGCGCTGGCCTCCATCCTCGTGCTGAACATCCAGATCTCCGGCGGCCAGTACCGGCTCGTGGAGCTGCGGGCCCAGGAGCAGGCCCTGAGCCAGCAGAACGAGGCGCTCACCCAGGACCTGGAGTTCTACAACGCCCCGCAGAACCTCGCGGTGATGGCCTCGGACCTGGGCATGGTCCCCGCCCAGGACTCGGGCACGGTCGACCTGACGAAGGGTACGGTGGAGGGCGACCCCCAGCCGGCGCAGCCCCGGGAGAACCACGAGATCCTGGTCGACCACGCCCACCAGACCGGGTCCGAGGCCGCGGACCGCGCCGCGGAGCGGGAGCGGGAGAAGGCCGCGGAGGAGCGTGCGAAGGCCGAGGAGCGGCAACGACGGGCGGCGTCGGCCCCCGGGGTCGCGGACGGCGTCCTGCCGGCCCCGCCGCAGCGCACGCCCGGGGAGTGACCGGGGCGGCGGCCTCCTCGCGGAGGCGACGCACCTCCCCGGACCACCCCCACCCCTGACCAGGAACGAGGCAACCACGTGGCACGCGCACGTTCGACGACGCCGACCGGTGAGGATGCCCTGGGCACCCGCCGCAGCCGCATCGGCGTCGCCCTCGTCCTCGCCCTGCTGGTGGTCCTGGGACTGCGCCTGGTGTGGGTGCAGGGCTTCGACGCGGCCGGACGGGCCGAGGCCGCGGCTCAGGAGCGTTCCCGCACCGAGGTCGTCCCCGCCCTGCGCGGCGAGATCCGCGACACCGCGGGCAAGGTCCTGGCCCGGACCCTCCAGCGCTACGACGTGACCGTGGACCAGTCCCTGGTGCGGGAGTTCGAGCGGCCCCGGGCGGACGGGACCACGGAGACCGTGACCCCCACGGAGGCCGTGTACCGGCTCGCCGACGCCCTCGAGCTCGAGGACGCCGAGGTCAAGGAGTCGCTGGACGGCGACAAGCCCTTCGCCTACGTCGCGCGCGGCGTCACCCCGGAGCAGTGGAACACGGTGCGCGAGCTCGGCCTGCCCTACGTCTACGGTCAGCCCGCCTCCGACCGCATCTACCCCAACGGACCGGTGGGCGGCAGCGTCGTCGGCTTCATGGGCGGCGACGACGAGGCCCTGGGCGGCATCGAGCAGACCCAGGACGAGCTGCTGCGGGGCACGGACGGCAGCCGCACGTTCGAGATCAGCGCCGACGGCGTGCGGATCCCCGTGGCCCCGCAGGAGGAGAGCCCCGTGGTGGACGGGACCTCCGTGCAGCTGTCGATCGACAGCGACGTGCAGTTCATCGCCCAGCAGGCGGTCACCGAGCGGGCCGAGGAGCTCGACGCCGAGTGGGGCACCGCGGTGGTGATGCGGGTGGAGGACGGGGCCGTGCTGGCGCTGGCCGACTCCTCGACCGTGGACCCCAACGACATCGGCTCGGCGGAGCCCGCGGACCTCGGCGCCCGCGCGGTCACCCAGGCCGTGGAGCCCGGCTCCACCCAGAAGATCCTCACGGCCGCCGCGGCGGTGGAGGAGGGGATCGCCACCCCCCGGACGGAGGTCACCGTGCCGCCCTTCCTGGAGATCGACGGGCAGAAGATCACGGACGCCTTCGACCACGGCGAGCAGCGGCGCACGTTCGCCGGGATCATCGCCGACTCCATGAACACCGGCACCGTGCTGGTCGGCGGCAAGCTCTCCCCGGAGCAGCGGCACGAGTGGATGAAGCGGTTCGGGGTCGGCGAGCGCACGGGCGTCGAGCTGCCCGGCGAGTCGCCCGGGATCCTCACCAGCGCCGACCAGTGGGACGTGCGCCAGCAGTACACGGTGCTCTTCGGCCAGGGCGTGGCACAGACCCCGCTGCGCACGGCCACGATCTTCCAGGCCGTCGCCAACGGCGGGGTCCAGGTCGAGCCGCGCGTGGTGGAGTCCTACGTCGAGCCCGACGGCACCACCACGCCGGCCGAGCGGCCCGAGGGGGAGCGGATCGTCTCCGAGAAGACCGCCGAGCAGGTCCTCGACATGATGGAGGTGACCGTGACCCAGGGCGGCGCCAAGGACGCGGCCGTCGAGGGCTACCGCGTGGGCGGCAAGACCGGCACGGCCGAGGCTCCCAGCCCCAAGGGCGGCTACGACGGCTACACGACCTCCTTCGTGGGGGTCGCGCCGATCGAGGACCCCCAGTACCTCGTGGCCGTGACCCTCCAGCGGCCGAAGGGCGACGTGCGGACCATCGGCACGACGGCGACCTTCAGCAAGATCATGGGCCAGGTGCTGCGCCACTACGACGTCCCGCCCTCGACCACGGAGCCGGTCGAGATCCCCCTGCGCACCGACGACCCCGAGGGCACGGACGACCCGAGGACCGCGGAGGGCACGCAGGACGTCCCGGCTGTGGACGCCCCGCCGGAGGTCGAGGCCCCCGGAGCGGAGGAGGACGACTCCGCGCAGGAGGGCGCGGCCACGGCTGACGGGGAGGGACAGGAGGCCTCGGCGGCCCGGGAGGCGGTGGTCCCGTCCCGCCCGGCCGACGAGGGCGGCTAGACTTCCGTATCGCCGTCCCGGTCAGACCGGGACCGCCCCCCACCCGGCGGGCCCCCCCACCCGCCACCAGATCACGAAGGACGTTGATGGACGCGACAGCCCAGCAGGGACACGACGCGCAGACGATGCGCCCCGCCCGGCCCCGCCCGCTGAGCCTCGCGGAGACGGCCCGCCTCGCGCACGCACCGGCCCCCGCCCGTTCCGCCGACGTCACCGGCGTCTCCCTGGACTCCCGTCAGCTGCGGGCGGGCGACCTCTACGCGGCACTGCCCGGCGCCCGAGCCCACGGCGCCCAGTTCGCCGCCGACGCCGCCCGCGCCGGAGCGGTCGCCGTGCTCACGGACGCCCGGGGCGCAGAGCTCCTCGACCGGGCGGGCGTGGAGCTGCCCGTGGTCGTCTCCCCGGATCCCCGCCGGGCCGTCGGGGCCATCGCGGCCCGCGTCTACGACTCCCGCCCCGAGGACGGCACGGCGCCCACGCTGTTCGCCGTGACGGGCACGAACGGCAAGACGACGACGACGTACTTCACCAACTCGCTGCTGCGTGCCCTGGGCCACCGCACCGGCCTCATCGGGACGATCGAGATCCTCGCCGGCGAGGAGCCCATCCCCTCCCGGCTCACCACCCCGGAGGCTCCCCACGTGCACGCACTGCTCGCCCTCATGCGGGAGCGCGGCATCACGGCGGCCTCCATGGAGGTCTCCTCCCACGCCCTCCAGTTCCACCGCGTGGACGGCGTGCGCTTCGACGTGGCCGGATTCACCAACCTGACCCAGGACCATCTCGACCTGCACGGGAGCATGGAGGAGTACTTCGCGGTCAAGGCCCGGCTGTTCACCCGGGAGCGGACCCGGCGCGCCGTCGTCGTCGTCCAGGACGAGCACGACGTCTGGGCCGCGCGCATGGCCGCCCACGCCCGCGAGCAGCTCGGGGCCGAGGCCGTGGACACGGTCGCGCTGGACGGCACCGTGTCCGGAGAGCTCGCGGACTGGACCGTGACGGCCCCGGCCCGGCACGGCATCGGGCACTCCTTCGAGCTGCGGCACCGGGACGGCCGGACGCTGCGGGTCTCCACCGGCCTGCCCGGGGACTTCAACGTGGCCAACGCCGCACTGGCGGTGCTGATGGTCCTGGCCTCCGGGGCGGACCCGGCCGAGGTCCAGCGGGTCCTCGACGCGTCCGACCCGCTGACCACCGACGTGCCCGGGCGGATGCAGCTGATCGGCGCCGAGCCGATCGCCGTCGTGGACTTCGCGCACAACCCGGACGCCCTGCGCCGGGCGCTGGAGGCCGTCGACCCGCCGCGGGGACGGCTCGTCGTGGTCTTCGGCGCGACGGGCGAACGGGACCGGACGAAGCGCCCGATCATGGGCGAGGTCGCCGCGCGGCACGCCGACGTCGTCGTCGTGACCGACGACGACCCGCACGACGAGGACCCGGCGCGGATCCGCGACGAGGTCGCCGCGGGCGCCCGGGCGGCCCGCGCCGCCGGCGCCCGGGCGCGGGAGGTCGTGGTGGTCGAACCCCGCGCCGCGGCGATCCGCGCCGCCGTGGCCATGGCCGGTCCCTCGGACGCGGTGCTCGTGGCGGGCCGCGGGCACGAGACCGTCCAGGAGGTCCGGGGCGTGGACCACCCGCTGGACGACAGGGAAGAGCTGCGGGCCGCGCTGGCCGAGGCGCAGCAGGGCCGTTGGGAGGACCGATGATCGAAGTGACCGCCGCGCAGATCGCGCAGATCACGGGCGGGCGCGCCGTGGGCGAGGCCGGGGATGTCGTCGTCGGGCACGTCACAACCGACTCCCGCGAGGCCCGCCCCGGCACCCTGTTCGTGGCCAAGCCCGGGGAGGTCACCGACGGGCACGAGTTCGTGGGCGCGGCCTTCGCCGCGGGCGCGGCCCTGGCGCTCGTGGAGCGCGAGGTCACGGACGCCGCGGGCCTGCCGTACCCGGGGGTGCTCGTGCCCGACGTGGTCGAGGCCATGGGCCGGCTCGCGTCCTGGGTCGTGGCCCAGCTGCGCGCCGACCACGAGGTCAAGGTCATCGCCGTGACCGGGTCGGTGGGCAAGACCAGCACGAAGGACCTCCTGCGCGGGATCTTCGCCGCGGAGGGACCCACGGTCGCGCCCCGGGGGTCGTACAACGGGGAGGTCGGCGTGCCGCTGACCGTCTTCGAGGCCGAACCCGGGACCCGGTACCTGATCATCGAGATGGGGGCCACGCGGATCGGCAACATCGACTACCTCTGCCGCATGGTCCGCCCCGACGTGGGGGTCGTGCTGTGCGTGGGCTCAGCCCACGCCGGCGAGTTCGGCGGGGTCGCCAACATCGCGCGCGCCAAGGGGGAGCTCGTCGAGTCGCTCGGGGCCGACGGCGTCGCGGTGCTCAACGACGACGACGCCCTCGTCCGGCAGATGCACCGCCGCACCGGCGCGCCGGTCGTGTACTTCGGGGAGTCGCCGGCGAACGCGCTGCCCGACGTCCCGGCGGCCCGGGTCCACGCCTCGGACGTGCGGCTGGGCCCGGCCGGGAGCCCGGAGTTCACCCTGCACCTGCCGGACGGCTCGGTGCACCGGATCCGCTCGCGGCTCATCGGCGAGCACCACGTGACGAACCTGCTCGCCGCCGCGTCCGCCGCCTTCGTGGCCGGCGTCGCCCCCGAGCGCATCGCGGCCTCGCTCAACGCCCAGGGCGCCGTCAGCCGGTGGCGGATGGAGCGCACCGAGCGGGCCGACGGGGTGACCGTGATCAACGACGCGTACAACGCGAACCCGCAGTCGATGCGCGCCGCGCTGCAGACGCTGGCGCAACTGGGCCGCGGCGAGCCGGGCTCGGCACCACGCCGCACCTGGGCGGTGCTCGGCGGCATGCTCGAGCTCGGTGAGAGCTCCGTCGAGGAGCACGACGCCCTGGGACGCATGGTCGTGCGACTGAACATCTCCAAGCTGGTCGCGGTCGGCCAGACGGCCCGCCCCGTCTACGACGCCGCCCAGCTCGAGGGCTCGTGGGGCAACGAGGCGACCTGGGTCGCCGACGCCGAGGAGGCGGAGGAGGTCCTGCGCCACGAGCTGGCCCCGGGCGACATCGTCCTCTTCAAGTCCTCCAACGCCTCGGGCCTGCGGATCCTCGGCGACCGCGTCGCGGCGGACGCCCGCCCGGGCGCGCCCGGTCCCGCCCCGGGCAACGACGCCCCTGCCCGCGGCGACCACTGGCTCTCCGCGGGACCGTTCGTCAACGCGGAGCTCGACCCGAACGGGCGGCCGCCGGGGCCGGTCGCCGAGGGGAACGATCCGGCATGATCCAGATCCTCATGGCGGCCGGCCTGGCGCTCGTGCTCTCCCTGTTCGGGACGCCGGCCCTCATCAAGTTCCTCGCCCGTCGCGGCTACGGCCAGTTCATCCGTGACGACGGTCCCACCAGCCACCACACCAAGCGCGGCACGCCCACCATGGGAGGCGTCGCGATCCTCGGCTCCGTGGTCGTGGCCTACGGCCTCACGCACCTGGCCTCGGGGCTGCTGTGGCCCGCCTACGGCGGGATCACCCTCTCCGGGCTCGCCGCGCTGCTGCTGATGCTGGGCATGGGGCTCGTCGGGTTCGTCGACGACTACAAGAAGATCGCCAAGAAGCGGAACCTGGGGCTCAGCCCGGCCGGCAAGATCGTCCTGCAGGGGCTCATCGGGACCGCCTTCGCCCTGCTCGTCCTGCTCGTGCCGGACGAACGGGGCGTCACGCCCGCCTCCTCGGCGATCTCCGTCACCCGGGACACACCCCTGGACCTCGCGTTCGCGGGCCCGGTGGCCGGCGCCGTCCTCTTCGTGGTCTGGGTCAACCTCATCGCGACGGCCACGACCAACGCCGTGAACCTCACGGACGGCCTCGACGGGCTCGCCACCGGGGCCTCCATCCTCGTGTTCAGCGGGTACATGCTCGTCGCCATGTGGCAGAACACCCACCTGTGCGGCTCCGTGGACGCGGGCGTGTGCTACGAGGTGCGCGACGCCGCCGACCTGGCCCTGACCGCCGCGGCCCTCGTCGGCGCCCTCGTGGGCTTCCTGTGGTGGAACACCTCACCGGCGAAGATCTTCATGGGGGACACCGGGTCGCTGGGGCTCGGCGGGGCGCTGGCCGCCTTCGCGGTGCTCACGCGCACGGAGCTGCTGCTCGTGCTCATCGCCGGGCTGTTCGTGATCATCACGGTGTCCGTCATCCTGCAGGTCGGCTACTTCAAGCTCTCGGGGGGCAGGCGCATCTTCAAGATGGCTCCGCTGCAGCACCACTTCGAGCTCAAGGGCTGGAACGAGGTGACCATCGTGGTCCGGTTCTGGGTCGTCGCCGGGCTGTTCGTCGCGGCCGCGCTCGGGGTCTTCTACGGCGACTGGCTGCTCTCCCACGGAGGACTCGTCCAATGATCCACGCCGCCAACGAGAACCCCCTCCTGGACCGGCCCCGCCTGGCCGGCCTCACGAGCTGGGACGCCGACTGGGCCGGGCTGCGCGTCGTGGTGGCCGGTATCGGGGTCTCGGGCTTCGCCGCCGCCGACACCCTCATCGAGCTCGGGGCCCGCGTCGTCGTCGTGGACGGCACCGACACGGACGCGACGCGGGCCCGCGCGGACACCCTGCGGATCGTGGGCGCCGCCGGCGTCCTGCTGGGGCCGGCCGCCCAGGAGGCGGTGCCCGACGTCGAGGGGGCCCGCCCGGAGCTGGTCGTCACCTCCCCGGGGCTGCGCCCCGACCACCCCCTGCTGGCCGCCGCCGCGGCGGAGGGGATCCAGATCTGGGGCGACGTCGAGCTCGCCTGGCGGGTCCGGGAGCGGGCCGGGAAGAAGACCGCCGAGTGGGTGTGCATCACCGGCACCAACGGCAAGACCACCACGGTGGGGATGACCGCCTCGATCCTCCGGGCCGCGGGGCTCACCGCCGCCGCCGTCGGCAACGTGGGCACCCCTGTCCTCGACGCGCTGCGCGAGCCCGTGGAGTACGACGTCCTGGCCGTGGAGCTCTCCAGCTTCCAGCTGCACTGGACGCACTCCATGTCCCCGCTGGCCTCGGTCGTGCTCAACATCGCCGAGGACCACGTGGACTGGCACGGCGGCTACGAGAACTACGCGGCGGACAAGGCCCGGATCTACGAGAACACCCGGGTCGCGTGCGTGTTCAACGCCCAGCAGCCCGAGACCGTGCGGATGGTCGAGGAGGCCGACGTCCTGGAGGGCTGCCGCGCCGTGGGCTTCACCCTGGACACCCCGGACGTGAGCATGCTCGGCGTCGTCGAGGACCTCCTGGTGGACCGCGCGTTCCTGGCCGACCGCCGCGGCTCGGCCCTCGAGCTCGCCTCCGTCGCGGACACGGGACCGCTGCCCACACCCCACGGCGTGGCCAACGCCCTGGCCGCCGCGGCCCTGGCCCGGGCTGCCGGGGTGCCGCCGGAGGCCGTGCGGGACGGGCTGCGGGCCTGGGAGCCCGGCGACCACCGCCTCCAGGCCGTGGCCACGACGCACGGGGTGGTGTGGGTCAACGACTCCAAGGCCACCAACCCGCACGCCGCCGACGCCGCCCTCTCGGCCTTCGGCTCCGTGGTGTGGATCGCCGGTGGGCTGTCGAAGGGGGTCTCCTACGACCGGCTGGTCGCCCGGCACGCGGAGCGCCTGCGCGGGGTGGTGCTCATCGGCACGGACAACGCCGGCCTGCTCGCCGCCCTCGCCGAGCACGCCCCGGACGTCCCGGTGCTGCCGGCGGGTGAGGAGGGCAGCGCGGACGGGGACGCCGTGATGGCGCACGCCGTCCGCCTCGCCCACGGGGCGGCCCGGCGGGGCGACACCGTCCTCATGGCCCCCGCCGCGGCCTCCATGGACCAGTTCAGCTCCTACGCCCACCGGGGCGAGGCGTTCGTCCGGGAGGTCGTCGACCTGGTGGAGCGGCTGTCATGACGCAGGTGCAGGACCGGACGACGTCCCCGCGGGCCGGCGCCGCCTCGGCGCAGGGTGCCCGCCGCTTCTGGTGGGCGGTCGTCGACGGCCCGCTCATCCACTCCTACTACGCGCTGGCGGGCTCGGTGCTGCTGCTCACCGGCATCGGCATCATGATGGTGCTCTCCGCCTCCGCGGTGGAGTCCATCTCGTCGCAGGAGTCGGCCTACTCCTACTTCCTCAAGCAGGCGACCTACGGCGGACTGGGCGTCCTCCTGATGTTCGGGCTCTCCTTCGTGCCGACGTCCTGGTACCGGCGCGGCGCCACGACGCTGCTCCTGCTGGCCGTGTTCCTGCTCGGGCTGGTGTTCACGCCCCTGGGCAGCACCGTCAACGGCAACCGCAACTGGATCCTCGTGGGCGGGCAGACCTTCCAGCCCTCGGAGGCCGCGAAGCTGGCCGTGTGCCTGTGGCTGGCGATGGTGCTGGCCCGGCAGGGGGACGCCGTGCGCGAGTGGCGGCAGGCCCTGTGGCCCTCCGTGCTCGGCTTCGCCGTGCCCACCGGGATGGTCGCGCTGGGGGAGGACATGGGCACCGTCCTCGTCTTCGTCCTCGTCTACGCCGCCGCCCTCTTCTTCGCCGGCGCCCCGCTGCGGCTGTTCGCGGTCGCCGCCGTGGGCGCCGGCGTGCTCGGGACCCTCGCCGTGGTGACCGCACCCCACCGGGTGGACCGGATCACCGGGTGGCTCTTCGGGCAGTGCGGGGCCACCGACGCCTGCTACCAGGCCCAGCAGGGGCTCAACGCGCTCGCGTCCGGGGGGTGGTGGGGCGTGGGCCTGGGCCAGTCCCGGCTGAAGTACAACTACGTCCCCGAGGCGCACAACGACTACATCTTCTCGATCATCGGCGAGGAGCTCGGCCTCCTCGGCGCGGTGCTGATCCTCGCCCTGTTCGCGATCATGGCCCTGGCCATGGGCCGCGTCATCCTGCGCGCCCGCGGCCGCTTCGTGCGGATCGCCACGGCCTGCATCGTCAGCTGGCTCGTCGGGCAGGCGTTCATCAACATCGGCATGGTCACGGGGGTGCTGCCCGTCATCGGCATCCCCCTCCCGTTCATCAGCTACGGTGGGTCGTCGTTGCTGATGAGCCTGGCCGCCGTCGGTGTGGTGATGTCCTTCACCCGGCTGCCGCGCCGGATCCCGGTCCCCTCCCGCGAGGCAGGCTCCCGCACCCGGAACGAGGACTCCGCATGACACCGAACCACCCGTCCGACGAGCGCGCCGCGCCGTCGGTCCTCCTGGCCGGCGGCGGCACCGCCGGGCACGTGAGCCCCCTGCTGGCCGTCGCCGCCGCCCTGCGCGAGCAGGCGCCGGACGCCCGGCTCACGGCCGTCGGCACGGCCTCGGGCATGGAGACCCGGCTCGTGCCGGAGTCCGGGCTCGGCATCGAGCTCGAACTCGTCGACCGCGTACCCCTGCCCCGCAGGCCCTCCGTGGACCTGCTGCGGCTGCCCGCCCGGCTGGCCGCCGCCGTCCGGGGCGCCGGGGAGATCCTCGACCGGGTGCGCCCGGACGTCGTCGTGGGCGTCGGCGGATACGTGTGCACGCCGGTCTACCTGGCCGCCGCCCGCCGGCGGCTGCCCATCGTGGTGCACGAGGCCAACGCCCGTCCGGGCCTGGCCAACCGGGTCGGGGCGCGCTGGGCGCACACCGTGGCCACCGCGTTCCCCGGCACGCCGCTGCGCGGCGCCGTGACGGTGGGCATGCCCATGCGCCGGGAGATCACCGCGCTGGACCGGGAGGGGCTGCGCGCCGAGGCGCGCCGCTCCCTCGGGCTCGACCCGGAGCGGCCCACGGTCGTGGTCACCGGCGGGTCCTCGGGCGCCCTGGCCATGAACCGGACCGTGGCCGCCGTCGCGGACGAGGTCGCCGCGCACGGGTACCAGCTGCTGCACGTCACCGGGCGCGGGAAGCAGGTGGTGCGCGAGGACGGTTCCCCGCTGACGGCACCGGGCTACGTGCAGGTCGAGTACGTCGACGGCATGGAGCGCGTCTACGCGGCGGCGGACCTGCTGGTGGCGCGGGCCGGCGCCGCCACCGTCTCCGAGGTGGCCGCCGTCGGGCTGCCCGCGGTGTTCGTCCCCCTGCCCGTCGGCAACGGCGAGCAGGCGCTCAACGCCTCGTCCCTCGTCGCCGCCGGTGCGGCGCAGCTCGTGCCCGACGCCGAGTTCACGCCCGGCTGGTTCCGCGAGCACGTCCACCCGCTGCTGTCCGACCCGCGACGGCTGGCCGCCATGGCCGCCGCCGGCAGGGACCACGGCGTGCGGGACGCCGACACCGTGCTGGCACGGCTGATCCTGCAGGAGGTCCCCGATGAGCGCTGAGCGCGCGCTGACGCCCGAGCAGCTCGGGCGGGTGCACTTCATCGGCGTCGGCGGGGCGGGGATGTCCGCGGTCGCCAAGCTCATGCTCGCCCGCGGTGTGCCCGTGAGCGGCTCCGACCGTCAGGACTCGCCGGTCCTGCGGCAGCTCGAGGACCTGGGCGCCACGGTCTCCGTGGGCCAGCGCGCGGAGAACGTCGCCGGCGCGGGGACGGTGGTCGTCTCCACCGCGATCCCGCCGGAGGACCCCGAGTACGCGGCGGCCCGGGCGGCCGGCCTGCGGGTGCTGCACCGCTCGGACGGTCTGGCCGCCGCCATGCACGGGCGCGAGGTCGTGGCCGTGGCGGGAACGCACGGCAAGACCACCACCAGCGCCATGGCCGCGCTCGCCCTGCACGCCGCCGGACGGGACCCCTCGTGGGCGATCGGCGCCCACGTGCCGGACCTCGGCGCCAACGCGGCGCTCGGCGGCGGGGACTGGTTCGTGGCCGAGGCCGACGAGTCCGACGGCTCGTTCCTGAAGTACGGGCCGCGCATCGCCGTGGTGACGAACATCGAGCCCGACCACCTCGACTTCTACCCGACCCGCGAGGCGTTCTTCCGGGCCTTCGACGACTTCGCGGCGACCGTGCCCGAGGGAGGGCTGCTCGTCGCGTGCCAGGACGACGCCGGCTCCCGCGCGCTGGCCCAGCGGCACCGGGAGTCCCGGATCCGGGTCGTGACCTACGGCGTGGACGACGGCGCCGACGTCCGGGTGGTCCCGGGGGAGGCCGACGGGCTGCGCACGCGCAGCACCCTCCTGCTCGGCGAGGGCGCCGACCGCCGTGAGGTGCAGCTCGAGCTCGCCGTGCCCGGGCGGCACAACGTGCTCAACGCCGCCGCCGCGTTCTGCGTGGCCGTCGAGGCGGGGGTCACTCCCGCGGACGCCGCGCGGGGCCTGGCGGGCTTCCACGGCTCGGCGCGCCGCTTCGACCCGCGCGGCGAGGCGCGCGGCGTCCGGGTCTTCGACGACTACGCCCACCACCCCACGGAGGTCGTCGCCGCCCTCACCGCCGCCCGGGAGGTCGCGGGGGGCCACCGGGTGATCGCCGTGTTCCAGCCCCACCTCTACTCCCGGACCCGGGAGTTCGCCGCCGAGTTCGCCGAGGCCCTCGCCCTTGCCGACGAGAGCCTCGTCCTCGACGTCTTCGGGGCCCGCGAGCAGCCCGTCGAGGGGGTCACGAGCGAGATCATCACCGACCGTGCCCCCGCCCACGTCCGCTACGTCCCGCGGGCCGAGGCCGCGGTGGCCGAGGCCGCGGCCGCGGCCCGCCCGGGGGACCTCGTGCTGACCGTGGGTGCCGGCGACGTCACCCGGCTCGGCCCCCTCCTGGTCGAGCGCCTCGGGGCCCGTCCGTGACCCGTCACGGCCGGCCGCACCAGCCCGGACCCCCGCAGGATCCGGGGGAGGCCGCTGTCGCGGTGCCGGCCGAGGACCAGGAGGCGGCGCCGCCCGCGGGGGCCGTCGACCCCGACGTGCGGGAGCCCGGCGGCGGGAGGTCAGCGGCCGGCCGGATCCGCGTCAACGACGGGTCGAAGGTCTCGCCCCTGACCGACGAGGACGACCTGGAGGAGGTGCCGTCGGCCGGCGGGAGGTTCAGCGCCTGGCGCCGGCACCGGCAGGAGCGTTCGGCCGCCCGCGTGCTCACCGCCTCCCGGCTGCCCGCGGACCACGATCCGGTGCCGGCCGCCGATGAGCCCGTGCGCCACGGGTCCACGGCCGTCGGAGCCGCCGACGGGGCCACGGTCGTCGTCTTCCCGGGCTCGCCCGCGGGCCGCCGCCGGCGCCGCCGGCTGTGGGCCGGGCTGGGCGTCCTCGCGGCCCTCGCCGGGCTCGCGGCCGTCCTCTTCCTCTCCCCGCTGCTGGCCGTCCGGGAGGTCGCGGTGCGCGGGGCGCAGCTGACCGATCCCGCGCGCGTCGAGCAGGCCCTCGAGTCCTACGAGGGGGTTCCGCTCACCCGCATCTCCAAGGCGGAGGTGCGCGAGCGCGTCGGCCGGATCCCGCAGGTGCGCTCCATCGAGGTGCTGCTCGAGCCGCCGCACCTGCTCGTGGTCGAGCTGCACGAGCGGGTTCCGGTGGCCGCCGTCGAGGACGGGGGCGAGCACGTGGTCGTCGACTCGGAGGGCGTCCGGCTCCGGACCGCGTCCTCCCCGGAGGACGCGGGCGTCCCGGTGGTCACCGGTGGACCCGAGGTGCTCGAGGGGGAACGGTTCGAGGCCATCGCGGCCGTTCTCGCGGCGCTGCCGGAGTCGGTCCTGGCGCAGCTGCGCACGGCCTCGGCCGAGTCGCTGTCCTCCGTGGAGCTCGAGTTCGCCGACGGGCGGCGGGTCGTGTGGGGCACGGCCGAGGACAGCGAGCTCAAGGCCCAGGTGCTGCGCCGGCTGGTGGAGGCCCGCGGCGCCGACAGCGGCATCGCGACGTACGACGTCTCCAGCCCCACGCGGCCCGTGGTGCGCTGACCGGGGAGTTCGACCCTGACCCTCCACCTGAGGTGGAGAGTTGAACGCCGGCACGGTGGCGTCCGGGGTTTTGGCGAAAAGTGTCGGTCGCGGTATGGCGTGTCGTGCAGGGGGCCCGCGCGGTTGTTACGCTTGACCTCGACATTGACCCTTCCCGGGGACGCGGCCGACGGCCTGACGTTCTACCTTCGATGCAAGGTTGAGCATCGTCTTGCGCACCCGGGCCCGCACCGTCTCAAGTTAGGTACCCATGGACTCCTCAACCCCCCAGAACTACTTGGCCGTCATCAAGGTCGTCGGAATCGGCGGCGGCGGTGTCAACGCCGTGAACCGGATGATCGAGGAGGGGCTGCGCGGCGTCGAGTTCATCGCGATCAACACGGACGCCCAGGCCCTGCTGATGAGCGACGCCGACGTGAAGCTCGACGTCGGCCGGGAGCTCACCCGTGGCCTGGGGGCCGGCGCCAACCCCGACGTGGGGCGCCAGGCCGTCGAGGACCACCACGAGGAGATCGAGGAGGTCATCAAGGGCGCCGACATGGTCTTCGTGACCGCCGGCGAGGGCGGCGGCACCGGCACGGGCGGCGCCCCGGTGGTCGCCCGCATCGCCCGCTCCCTGGGCGCCCTCACCATCGGCGTGGTCACCCGCCCGTTCACCTTCGAGGGCCGGCGCCGGTCCAACCAGGCGGAGAACGGCATCGAGACCCTGCGCGACGAGGTCGACACGCTCATCGTCATCCCCAACGACCGTCTCCTGTCGATCTCCGACCGCAACGTCTCGATGCTCGACGCGTTCAAGTCCGCCGACCAGGTGCTCCTCTCCGGCGTCCAGGGCATCACCGACCTCATCACGACCCCGGGTCTGATCAACCTGGACTTCGCGGACGTGAAGTCGGTGATGCAGGGTGCCGGGTCCGCGCTCATGGGCATCGGTGCCGCGCAGGGCGAGGACCGCGCCGTGAAGGCCGCGGAGCTCGCGATCGCCTCGCCGCTGCTGGAGGCGTCCATCGACGGCGCCCACGGCGTGCTGCTGTCCATCCAGGGCGGCTCGGACCTCGGGCTGTTCGAGATCAACGAGGCGGCCCGCCTGGTCCAGGAGGTGGCCCACCCCGAGGCGAACATCATCTTCGGCGCGGTGATCGACGACGCCCTGGGCGACCAGGCACGCGTCACGGTCATCGCCGCGGGCTTCGACTCGGTGAGCCCGGAGACCAACGCCAACAACACCAACGCCGCCGCCCAGCAGGCCGCCACCACGCGCGCCGCCTTCGGCTCGGGTGCCGCCCAGCCCGCCGGGCTCGCCCGGTCCCCGCAGCGCGGAGGTGCCGCGTCCTTCGGGCAGCCCGCGTCCTCGCAGCGGTGGTCGCAGCCGGCCCCGCACGACGACGTCCCCGACGACGCCGGCTTCGACGTCGACCTCCCCGCCGAGGCGGAGGCCGCAACGGGAGCGGGAGCCGCGCGCAAGGACTCCCTGGACTTCCCCGACTTCCTGAAGTGAGCCGGGTCCGGGGGTGGGCGCGCCCGGT
>NZ_JBISWL010000102.1:0-21261 GCF_044462265.1 Kocuria rhizosphaerae | reverse complement strand
CCGCCGTTCCCGGCGGCACGACGGCCGACCGTGCGCGGCAGGAGGAGAACCCAGGTGTTCTGGTGGGAGGCCGAGGTCGGGGAGGGCGTCCGCGTGGCGTTCACGGACCGCCGTGCGGGCAACCTCGCGCTGCACACGGGCGACGACGCCGCGGCGGTCCGGGCGCGCCGGGCCGGCCTCGAGCGCGTCATGGGCGTGCCCCGGGGGTCGCTGCTGTTCCTCGAGCAGGTGCACGGCACCGAGGTCGCCGACGCGGACCGGCAGGGCCGGGAGACCGTGCCCGTGGCGGACGCGGCCGTGAGCGCGAGCGCGTCCCCGCTCGCGGTCATGGTCGCCGACTGCGTGCCCGTCGTGCTCGTCGGCCGCGGTGCCTCCGGGCCCGTCACGGGCGTCGCCCACGCCGGGCGCCGCGGGCTGCTCGACGGAGTCCTGGAGCGTGCCGTGGAGCGGCTGCGCGGGCGGGGCGCCGGGGCGGCGACGGCCTGGATCGGACCCTCGATCTGCGGGAGCTGCTACGAGGTGCCCGCGCGGATGCGGACGCAGGCCGCCGCGCGCGTCCCCTCGCTCGCGGCCACCACGTCGTGGGGCACCCCGGCCCTCGACCTCCGCTCGGGGGCCCGGGAGCGGCTCTCGGCACTCGGCGTCGAGGTCGTCGAGCCGGCCGGCGGGCCCGGGCCGGCGTGCACCCGGGAGAACAGCGCACTGTCCTCGCACCGGCGGGACCCCGGTTCCGGGCGGATCGCCGGCCTCGTGTGGCGCGGCGGGGCCCCGGGCCCCGGGCGCCGGGAGCGTGCCGCGTGAGCGCCGGGCCGGCCGCCGGGGATCCCCGGGCCGACGAGCTCTCCCGGGCGCTCGAGCACGTGCGCGCCCGGATCGCCGCCGCCGCGGCGGGTCGTCCCGAGCCCGTGCTGATCGCCGTGACGAAGTACTTCCCCGCGGCCGACGTCGCCCGGCTGCACCGGCTGGG
The DNA here is from genome assembly GCF_044462265.1 of Kocuria rhizosphaerae. NCBI lineage: Bacteria > Bacillati > Actinomycetota > Actinomycetes > Micrococcales > Micrococcaceae > Kocuria > Kocuria rhizosphaerae. The sequence goes on along the minus strand of NZ_JBISWL010000102.1, from coordinate 20,294 downwards.
CGTGCGGGACGTCGGGGAGAACCGGGACCAGGAGGCCGCCGCCAAGGCCCGGGAGGTGGGCGACCTCGTGGACGGCCCACTCACCTGGCACTTCGTGGGGCAGCTCCAGTCCAACAAGGCCAGGTCCGTGGTGCGCTACGCCTCGTGGGTGCACTCGGTGGACCGGCCGTCCCTCGTCACGGCCCTCGGGAAGGCCGTCGGCCGCCACCGCGAGGCCGTGGCGGCGGGGGACGTGGCGCCCGGCCCGTGCGCCGAGGACGACCTCACCTGCCTCGTCCAGGTGTCGCTGGACGCCGCGGAGCGCCGGGGCGGGGCCGCGCCCGAGGACGTGGTGCGGATCGCCGAGCAGATCGCCGGCACGGAAGGGCTCCGGGCCGGAGGTGTGATGGCCGTCGCCCCGCTGGGCGCGCCGCCCGGGCCAGCGTTCGACCGGCTGCGCGAGGTCTCGGAGCAGCTGCGGCGCGCCGTGCCCGGGGCCACCGCGGTCTCGGCCGGCATGAGCCACGACCTCGAGGAGGCGGTCGCCCGGGGGGCCACGCACGTGCGCGTCGGGTCCGGCGTTCTCGGCCCCCGCCCGGCCGTAGGATAGTTTGGGAGAAGGCCCCGCGGGGCCACGGCCGCACTGCGCTCCGCGCAGCACACCGGACGCGCCGGCCGAGGATTCCGGAACTCCCCCCACCGCCGATATCCGCACAGACAGTCAAGGAGAGCACCATGGCCGGAGCGTTGCGCCGCACCATGATCTATCTCGGCCTCGCCGAGACGGACGAGGACTACGACGACCCGACGCCTGCCCGCCAGGAGCACCAGTCCGCCGTGGCGGTCCGCGAGGAGCCGCGCGAGTCCAGGGCCGTCGAGCCCGCGGCCGGCGCACCGCGCCGGTCGGCCGACTACCGGGCGCCGGTCACCCCCATCAAGCGCGCCCCCTCCAGCTCCCGAGAGGACAGCTCGATCTTGCGCACGATCACCACGGTCCACCCACGCTCCTACAACGACGCGAAGTCCATCGGTGAGGCGTTCCGGGACGGCACCCCCGTCATCATGAACGTCAGCGACATGGGCGACGCCGAGGCCAAACGACTGGTCGACTTCTCCGCGGGCCTCGTCTTCGCCCTGCACGGCTCGATCGAGCGGGTCACCGCCAAGGTCTTCCTGCTCACCCCCTCCTACGTCGAGGTCGTCGGGCACCCCGCCGGCCAGGACGGCGCGGACGCGTCCGACGCCGAGCAGGAGGCCTGAGGCGGAGCCATGAACCTGATGCTCTCCGTGCTGTACCTGGCGCTGCACCTGGTGTACGTGGCGCTGCTGGCGCGCCTCGTCCTGGACTGGGTGCAGATGTTCGCCCGCAACTGGCGTCCCCGCGGGGCCGCCCTGGTGGGGGCCTCTGCGGTGTACAGCATCACCGATCCGCCCATGCGGGTGCTCCGGCGCGTCGTGCCGCCGCTGCGCTTCGGCGGCGTGGCCCTGGACCTCGGCTTCCTGATCCTGATCTTCGCCGTCAGCATCGTCCAGGGCATCGTCGGCTCCCTGATCGTCTGACGCGGCGGCTCCGCTCACCTGTACCCTGTAACCGATGGACCCGCCGTGCGACGGCAGGCCGGACCCCCCCCGCGCGGCACGCGTCCGCCCCCCTAGGAGGAATGCACTCATGGCCCTCACGCCCGAAGACGTCATCAACAAGCGGTTCCAGCCCACGAAGTTCCGGGAGGGCTACGACCAGGACGAGGTGGACGACTTCCTCGACGAGATCGTCGTGGAGCTGCGCCGCCTCAACCAGGAGAACGCGGACCTCAAGCAGCAGCTCGAGGCCGCGGGGCAGCCCGTCGCCCCCAGGGACTCCACGCCCTCGCCGGTCTCCGAGGCCGTGCTGCCCGCCGAGGAGCAGGCCCCGGCCGCGGAGCCCGCCGCCGAGCCCGTGCCCGAGGTCTCGGCCGAGGCCGTGCCCGAGGCGACGGCCGAGCCGGAGCCCGAGGTCTCCGCCGAGGCGGCCCCCGAGGCCGTCCCGGCGGGGACGACCGGCGCCGCGCAGTCCGCCGCCGGCGTGCTGGCGATGGCGCAGAAGCTTCACGACGAGTACGTCGCCGAGGGCTCCGCCGAGCGCGAGCGGCTGATCTCGGAGGCCCGCTCCCAGGCCGAGGAGCTCATCAGCGAGGCCCGGCGCACGCGGGAGGAGACCCTCGCGACCCTGCACGAGGAGGAGACCCAGCTGGAGACCAGGGTGTCCCGGCTGCGGGCCTTCGAGACCGACTACCGCGCCAACCTCAAGGGCTTCATCCAGGAGCAGCTGCGCGAGCTGGACACCACGCCCTCCGTGGCGCCCGCCGAGGGCGTGGACCGGGTCGACGAGAAGTCCGCCGAGCCGGTCGAGGCGGCCGAGCGCGCCTGAGGCCCCGCCCGGGCCGAGCCTGCCACGGAGGGACCGGCCACGTGCCGGTCCCTCCGTCGTCGTCCGGCCCGCCGCACGCCCCGCGGCCGTGGCACCATGGAGCGGGGCCGCACGGCCCCGTCCCGATCCGTGACCCCGACCTGATCCGTGACCCCGAGGAGACCATGAGCGACCAGCCCGACGTGAGCGCGATCCCGGCCGCCGGGGCCCGGCGACGGGTCCTCCTGCTCGCCGCGGCGGCCGCGGTCCTGGTCTACGTCCTCGACCAGCTCACCAAGTGGTGGGTCGTGTCGACCATGGAGCCCGGACGGCGCGTCCCGGTCGTCGACGGTCTCCTGTGGTGGCAGTTCATCCGCAACCCCGGTGCCGCGTTCTCCCTGGGCGAGGACATCACGTGGGTCTTCTCCGTGGTCATGGCGGTCGTCTCCGTCCTGATCGTCCTGACCCTGCGCCGCGTCCGCTCGCTCCCGTGGGCCCTCGGGCTCGGACTGGTCCTCGGGGGCGCCCTGGGCAACCTCACCGACCGTCTCCTGCGCGAGCCGGGCTTCGGCGTCGGCCACGTGGTCGACTTCATCGCCGTGCCCCGTTTCGCGATCTTCAACGTGGCCGACTGCGGAGTGGTCGTGGGCGTCGGGATCGTCGTCGCCCTGACCCTGCTCGGCCGGGAGCTGGACGGCACCCGTTCGCGACCCGGTGCGGAGGGCGCCGCCGCTGTCGGGGACGGGACCGAGGAGGCCGCCGGGGAGGACCGTCGCGAGGCCCCCGGGGACGGCGCCGGGGCCCCGGAAGAGGGTGCCCGTGGCTGAGCCGCTGCACGTCACCGAGCGCTTCACGGTGCCCGCCGAGCTCGAGGGCAGGCGCGCGGACGCCGCCGTGGCGGAGCTCGCCGGCCTGTCCCGGACCGCCGCCGCCGCGCTGTGCGCGGAGGGACGGGTGCTGCACCGCGGCCGTCCGATCGGCAAGTCCGTGCGCGTCGAGGCCTCCCAGACGCTCACCGTCGAGGTCCCCGTCCCCGAGGACCCCTCGGTCGTCGTGCCCCAGCTCGTGGCAGAGTTCCGCGTCGTCCACCTCGACGACGACATCGTGGTCGTCGACAAGCCCGCGGGCGTCGCGGCGCACCCGTCGCCCGGCTGGAAGGGCCCCACCGTGGTCGGCGCCCTGGCCGGTGCCGGGGTCGCCGTGAGCACCTCCGGCGCCCCGGAACGGCAGGGCGTCGTGCACCGCCTGGACGTCGGCACCTCCGGGCTGATGGTCGTGGCCCGCACCGAGCGCGCCTACACGGCGCTCAAGCGCGCCTTCAAGGAACGGACGGTCACGAAGGTCTACCACACGGTCGTGCAGGGCCTGCCGGACCCCCTGCGCGGGACGATCGACGCCCCGATCGGACGGCATCCCGGCTACGAGTGGCGTTTCGCCGTGGTCGAGGACGGGCGCCGCTCGGTGACCCACTACGAGGTGCTCGAGGCGTTCGGCCGGGCGTCCCTCGTGGAGGTGCTCCTCGAGACCGGCCGGACGCACCAGATCCGCGTGCACTTCGCGGCGCTGCGCCACCCGTGCTGCGGGGACCTCACCTACGGCGCCGATCCGGCGCTGTCCGCCGGACTGGGCCTGACCCGGCAGTGGCTGCACGCCCAGCGGCTCGGCTTCGAGCACCCGGGCACGGGCGATCCGGTCGTGTTCGAGAGCCCGTACCCGCAGGACCTGGCCTACGCCCTCGAGACCCTGCGCGACGGGGGCCCCGCCTGACCGCGGCCCCGGGCCGCACGGCCCCGCGGCGGCGGGCCGGGCCGTCGGTGCGGGCGACTACACTGGCCGGGTGACGACGGCATCCGGCAAGAAGAGCTTCACCCACCTGCACGTGCACACCGAGTACTCCATGCTCGACGGCGCGGCCCGCCTCGACGACCTCTTCGAGGCCTGCCACGAGATGGGCATGTCCTCCCTCGCGACGACCGACCACGGCTACGTGTTCGGGGCCTTCGACTTCTGGAACAAGGCCCGGGCCGCCGGGATCAAGCCGATCATCGGCGTGGAGGCGTACCTGACCCCCGGCACGGCCCGCAACGACCGCTCCCGCGTGAAGTTCGCCGACGGCGGGCGCGACGACGTCTCCGGCGGCGGTGCCTACACGCACATGACCCTGCTGGCCGAGACCACCGAGGGCATGCAGAACCTCTTCCGGGCCTCGTCCCTGGCCTCCCTCGAAGGGCAGCTGTACAAGCCCCGCATGGACCGCGAGCTGCTGAACCGGTACGGCAAGGGACTCATCGCCACCACCGGGTGCCCCTCGGGCGAGGTCCAGACCCGGTTGCGGCTGGGCCAGTACCGGGAGGCCCGCGAGGCCGCCGCGGAGTTCCGCGACATCTTCGGCGCCGAGAACTACTACTGCGAGCTCATGGACCACGGGCTGGCGATCGAGAAGAACGTGACGGGCGACCTGCTCAAGCTCGCCAAGGACCTGCACCTGCCCCTCGTGGCGACCAACGACCTGCACTACACGCACGCCGAGGACGCGAAGTCCCACGCCGCGCTGCTGTGCGTCCAGTCGGGCTCGACCCTGGCCGACCCCAAGCGCTTCAAGTTCGACGCGGACGAGTTCTACCTGAAGTCGCCCGCGGAGATGCGCGAGCTCTTCCGGGACTTCCCCGAGGCCTGCGACAACACCCTCGAGATCGCCGAGCGGTGCCACGTGGAGTTCGACACCTCCGCCAACTACATGCCCCGCTTCCCGGTGCCCGAGGGCGAGGACGAGGAGTCCTGGTTCGTCAAGGAGGTGCAGCAGGGCATGCACCACCGCTTCCCGGGCGGGATCCCGGAGGAGTGCCAGCGGCAGGCCGACTACGAGATCGGCATCATCGTGCAGATGGGCTTCCCCGGCTACTTCCTGGTGGTCGCGGACTTCATCAACTGGGCCAAGAACAACGGCATCCGCGTGGGGCCGGGCCGTGGGTCGGGCGCGGGGTCCATGGTCGCGTACGCGATGCGGATCACGGAGCTGAACCCGCTCGACCACGGCCTGATCTTCGAGCGGTTCCTCAATCCCGAGCGCGTCTCGATGCCCGACTTCGACGTCGACTTCGACGACCGCCGCCGGGCCGAGGTGATCCACTACGTCACGGAGAAGTACGGCGACGAGCGTGTGGCCATGATCGTGACCTACGGCACGATCAAGGCCAAGCAGGCACTCAAGGACTCGTCCCGGGTGCTGGGCTACCCCTTCTCGATGGGGGAGAAGCTCACCAAGGCCATGCCGCCGGACGTCATGGGCAAGGGCATCTCCCTCAAGGACGTCTACGACGGGTCCGCCAAGCGCCACGGCGAGGCCGAGGAGCTGCGCGAGATCCTGGCCCAGGACCCCGAGGCAAAGAAGATCTTCGAGACCGCCGAGGGCCTCGAGGGGCTCAAGCGGCAGTGGGGGGTTCACGCCGCGGGTGTGATCATGTCCTCGCACCCGCTGATCGACATCATCCCGATCATGCGCCGGGAGCAGGACGGCCAGGTCATCACCCAGTTCGACTACCCCACGTGCGAGGGGCTCGGGCTGATCAAGATGGACTTCCTGGGCCTGCGGAACCTGACGATCATCTCGGACGCGCTGGAGAACATCCAGCTCAACCAGGACGGCTTCGAGCTGGACCTGGAGACACTGGCCCTCGACGACGTCGAGTCATACGAGCTGCTGGCCCGCGGGGACACCCTGGGCGTCTTCCAGCTGGACGGCGGGCCCATGCGCCAGCTGCTCAAGCTCATGCGTCCCGACAACTTCGAGGACATCTCCGCGGTGCTCGCGCTGTACCGGCCCGGGCCCATGGGCGTGAACTCCCACACCAACTACGCGCTGCGCAAGAACGGGCAGCAGGAGATCACGCCCATCCACCCCGAGCTCGAGGAGCCGCTCGCGGAGATCCTCGACACCACCTACGGGCTGATCGTCTACCAGGAGCAGGTCATGGCCGTGGCCCAGAAGGTCGCGGACTACTCCCTCGGCCAGGCCGACCTCCTGCGCCGGGCCATGGGCAAGAAGAAGAAGTCCGAGCTGGACAAGCAGCAGTCGGTGTTCTTCGAGGGCATGCAGAAGAAGGGGTACTCCCGGGAGGCCGCGGACACCCTGTGGAGGGTGCTGGAGTCCTTCTCCGACTACGCGTTCAACAAGGCGCACACCGCCGCCTACGGGCTGGTCTCCTACTGGACCGCCTACCTCAAGGCCCACTACCCGGCGGAGTACATGGCCGCGCTGCTCACCTCGGTGGGCGACGACAAGGACAAGCTCGCCCTCTACCTCACCGAGTGCCGGCGGATGGGCATCACCGTGCTGCCCCCCGACGTCAACGACTCGGCGCTGAACTTCACGCCCGTGGGCACGGACATCCGCTTCGGCATGGGGGCGGTGCGCAACGTCGGCGCCAACGTGGTCAGCGCCATGGTCGAGGCCCGGGACGAGAAGGGCTCCTTCACGTCCTTCAACGACTTCCTCGCCAAGGTCCCCGCGGTGGTGTGCAACAAGCGCACCATCGAGTCGCTCGTCAAGGCCGGGGCCTTCGACCGGCTCGGCCACACCCGGCGGGGGCTCGTGCTGTGCCACGAGGAGGCGGTGGACGCGACCGTGGCCGTCAAACGCCAGGAGGCCGCCGGGCAGTTCGACCTCTTCGGCGGGATGGGGGCGGACGAGGAGGACCCGACGACGTCGCTGACCGTGGCGGTGCCCGACGTGCCGGAGTGGGAGCGCAAGGACCTGCTGGCCTTCGAGCGCGAGATGCTGGGCCTCTACGTCTCCGACCACCCCCTGCGCGGGCTCGACGACGTCCTGGGCCAGTACGCCGACACCTCGGTCCAGCCGCTGCTGGGCGAGGACGGCCGGCCGGACGGGGCGGTGGTCACGGTGGCGGGGATGATCACGTCCCTGTCCCGGCGGATCGCGAAGACCTCCGGCAATGCGTACGCCCGCGTCGAGCTGGAGGACCGGACCGGGTCGATCGAGGTGATGTTCTTCGGCAAGGCCTACGCGCCGATCGCCGGCGTGCTGGCCGAGGACCTCGTGTGCGTGATCAAGGGCCGGCTGCAGCGCCGGGACGACGGCTCGGTGACGATCTCCGCGCAGGAGCTCACCGTGCCCGAGCTCTCCGCGGACGGGCACAACGGGCCCGTGCTGATCGCCCTGCCCGAGTTCCGGGCCACGGAGGAGACGGTCAAGGAGATCGGCGCGGTGCTGCGCAACCACCGCGGCGACTCGGAGGTGCGGATCCACCTGGAGACGCGGCAGAAGGTGCAGGTCCTGCGGCTGGGCCCCGACCTGCGCGTCAACCCCTCACCGGCGCTCTTCGGGGACCTCAAGGTGCTCCTCGGCCCGACCTGCCTGGAGGTCTAGCCCACTTCCGCGCGGAGCGCAAGAGCGGCCGCGACCGACCGCGGCGCCGTGGAATACCATGGAGACCGTGACTACTGCTGAGACGACCACGACCCCTGCCCTGCGGACGATCGACCTGCGCGGCCGGCACCTGTCCTGGTCCGAGCTGCGGGACGTCGTCCCCCGGCAGAGCCCCACCTCGCTGGCCACCGCCCAGCAGGCGGTGGAGGAGATCATCGCCGCGGTGCGCTCCGAGGGCGCCGACGCGCTGCGGCGCTACGCCCGCCGCTTCGACGGCGTGGAGCAGCAGGCCCTGCGGGTCGATCCCGCCGAGATCCGCCGTGCCGTCGAGGAGCTGGACCCCGCCGTGCGCAGGGGCCTGGAGACGGCGATCGAGCGCACCCGGCTCTTCGCCGCGGCCCAGCGGCCGGCCGACGCCCGGGTCGAGGTCGCTCCCGGCGCGGTCCTGGTGCACCGGTGGACGCCCCTGCGGCGGGCGGGGCTGTACGTCCCCGGCGGACTGGCGGTCTACCCCTCGTCCGTGGTCATGAACGTCGTTCCCGCGCAGGCCGCGGGGGTGGGCTCGGTGGTGCTGTGCAGCCCCCCGCAGAAGGAGTTCGGCGGCCTGCCGCACCCCACGATCCTCGCCGCGGCGGGACTGCTCGGCGTCGAGGAGGTCTGGGCGATCGGCGGGGCCCAGTCCCTCGCCGCGATGGCCTACGGGGTGACCGACGGCGCGGACGTGCTCGAGCCCGTGGACACGGTCACCGGTCCCGGCAACGTGTACGTGGCCACGGCCAAGCGGCTGCTGCGCTCGGTGGTGGGCGTGGACGCGGAGGCCGGGACCACCGAGATCGCCGTCCTCGCCGACGACACCGCGGTGCCGGCCTTCGTCGCGGCGGACCTCATCTCCCAGGCGGAGCACGACCCCGCCGCGGGGGCCGTGCTGATCACGTCCTCGCCGTCGATGGCGGAGCGGGTCGCGGCGGAGCTGAAGCGTCAGGTGCCCGAGGCCCGGCACCGCGAGCGGATCACGACCGCCCTCTCCGGCCCCCAGTCCGGGGTGGTGCTCACCGACGACCTCGACGCCTCGATCGCCGTGGCCGACGCCTACGCCGCAGAGCACCTCGAGATCCACACGGCGGACCCGCAGGCCGTCGCCGCACGGGTGCGCAACGCCGGGGCGGTCTTCCTCGGCCCGTACAGCCCCGTCCCCCTCGGCGACTACGCGGCGGGGTCCAACCACGTGCTGCCCACCGGTGGGACCGCGGTGCACGCCCAGGGCCTGTCCACGACCGCGTTCATGAAGGCCGTCCAGATCGTCGAGTACACCCGCGAGGCCCTCGCCGCCATCGGCGACGACGTCGTGGCCGTGGCCCGCTCGGAGGATCTGCCCGCCCACGGCCGCGCCATCACGATCCGCACCGGGAGCTGACTCGTCCGTGCACTGCCCGTTCTGCCGCCACACCGACTCCCGCGTCGTGGACAGCCGAGCCACGGACGACGGGACGGCGATCCGCCGCCGCCGCCAGTGCTCGGAGTGCGGGCGGCGGTTCACGACCCTGGAGACGACCACGATCGCCGTGATCAAGCGCTCGGGGGTGACCGAGCCCTTCGACCGGCAGAAGATCGTCAACGGCGTCCGCAAGGCCTGCCAGGGCCGGCCGGTGAGCGAGGACGACCTGGCGATGCTCGCCCAGGAGGTCGAGGAGACGATCCGTGCCCTGGGGGCCGCGGAGATCGAGGCGCACGAGGTCGGGCTCGCGATCCTCGCGCCCCTGCGCCGGCTCGACGTGGTGGCCTACCTCCGCTTCGCCAGCGTCTACCAGGCCTTCGACGGCCTCGCGGACTTCGAGGAGGCGATCGACCTGCTGCGTCGCCAGCAGGCGGAGCAGTCCGGCCAGCAGACGATCTCCGGGGTCGGTGAGCCGGCGGGGCCGGCGGCGAAGAAGCGTGCCGGTCGGCGCGGGCGCGGCAAGGGCGGGGAGGGCGTGTCCCAGCCGCGACTGCTCTGACCGGGACCGTGACGTGTCCCGGCGTGTCGGTGCCTTGCCGCGGGCTGGGTCGGGTCGTAGAGTGGGGACCGTAACAAGCTCCCGCCGGGGGCTGCGGAGGGGAAGCCGCGGCCCCCGGCGGGTTTTTTCGTGTCCGGAGCCCGTGCACCGGACTCGTCACCGGGGTCGTGCGGTCAGCCCGCGAAACTGACGCGGCGCTCGAAGCGTCCCGTCGCGAGCAGCCCGGACACGCTGTCCGCCGTCAGCCCGCGTTCGGAGAGTCCCGCGAGCACCCGCGTGAGCAGGTCCACCGTGTCGACGTCGGGGCGCGGCCCGTCGTCGACGCCGTCGACGTGGTCCGCGAAGTTGTCGTGGGCCAGGAGGACCGCTCCGGCGGAGCACCCGTCCAGGGCCTTGGCGACCCGCTCCTGCTGGCCCACGTGCTTCCAGTCCCAGGTGGTGGCCGACCACAGGACGGGCTCCAGTCCCGTGCTGCGGACCGCGGCCCAACGCGCGGGGGACTGCTCGCCGTAGGGCGGGCGGAACCAGCGAACCGGGCCGCCGGTCACGTCCTCGAGCTCCCCCCGGGCACGCCGGGTCCGGTCGCGCACCCGGCCCGCGGAGAACCGCCGGAGGGACCGGTGGTCGGGGCCGTGCAGGCCGATCTCGTGGCCGCGGTCCCGCACCTCCCGCAGCAGTCCCGGGTCGGCGTGGACCCGGGTCAGCAGCACGAAGAACGTCGCCCGCGCCCCGAACCGCTCCAGCACGTCGAGGACCTGCGGGGTCGTGGGGCGGACGGGCCCGTCGTCGAAGGTGAGGGCGATCCGTGGCGCGTCCGTTCGCACGCGAACGGGCGTGCCGAGGACGGCGGCGGCCGGCCGGGCCAGCCCCTGCACGACCCCCGCCGCGCGCGGCCCGGCGATCATGCCGCGGGCCGGAAGCGCTCGAACCGCTTCCCGCGCCCGTACTCCTGGTAGGTCCACCCGGCGGCGCCCAGCACCATGCCGGCGCCGCGGCACGCGGTGCGCAGGCCACGGGCCTGGTGCGCCGGGCGGCCCAGCGCCGTGCCGGCGGCGGCCCGCACGGCTCCGTAGCCGAGCCGAGCGAGGCCGCCCGCGGCCGCGGTCGCGCGCACGGCGCGGCGGCGGCCCGGCGGGGCGAGGACGGTGTCGGAGAGCACGGCCGAGTTGCCGTGGCTGAGGGCCCGGACCAGCACCCACCGGCGGGTCTGCCGCTCCGCCGGGACGACGTCCACCGCCTCTGACTCGTTGCACCACACGATCCGGCGTCCGGAGGCGTGCAGCTCCTTGGTGAACACCGTGTCCTCCCCGCCGGAGAGGCCGAAGTCGTCGCGGTAGCGCACGCCTGCGGCACGCACCTGGGCGAGGTCGACGAGCATGTTGCCGCCGGCGGCGAACGGCACCGCGGTGCCCGTGGGGAGCTGCCGCCGGACGAAGAACCCACCGGCGAGCAGCCACGGGTCGACGTCCCCGGTGTACTCGGGGACCACGCGGCCCGCGACGAAGGCGGCGCCCGTGGCGCGCCAGGTCTCCACCAGGTGCCGGGCCCAGCCCGGGCCGGGGCGTTCGTCGTCGTCCAGGCTCAGCAGCAGGTCGGCGCCGGCGCCCTCGTCGAGCAGCCGGTTGCGCACGGCCGCGATGCCCGGGACGGGTTCACCGGCGTAGCGCAGCTCCGGCCCGTCCGGGGTGCGTGCCAGTCCGGCCACGGTCGCCTCCGCGGAGCGCGCCGGGTCGTTGTCGGCCACGACGATCCGCACCGAGCGGGCGAGCGCGGGCCGGCCCGTGCGTCCCAGGAGGTCGTCGGTCTGCTCGCGCAGGTGCTCCACCAGCACGCCGAGGACCTCGGGCCGGCGGTAGGTGGGGACTCCGATGACCACGGCCGGCAGGCGGCCGTCTCCCACGGTGCTGTTCACGTGCGTCTCCGGAGGGGTGGGGGGCGGTGGCACGGGCGGCGCGGGGCCGGTGCGGGACGGGTCAGCTCTCGGGACCGTGCGGGATCCCGGCCCACAGCGCGGCGCCCACGATGCCGGCGTTGTTGCGCAGCTGGGCGACCTCGACGGGGGTGCGGAGGTCCAGGTACGGGAGGAACTTGTCCGCGTTCTTGGAGACGCCGCCGCCGACGATGAAGAGGTTGGGGGAGAAGAGGAACTCCACGTGGCTGAAGTAGCGCTGCAGGCGCTTGGTCGCCCACTTCTTCCAGGGGAGGTCCTCGCGCTCGCGCGCGGCGGCCGAGGCGCGGGTCTCGGCGTCGTGGCCGTCGATCTCCAGGTGGCCGAGCTCGGCGTTGGGCACCAGCTGGCCGTTGAGGATCAGCGCCGAGCCGATGCCGGTGCCGAGGGTGATCACGGCCACGAGTCCCTTCACGCCCCGTCCCGCACCGTAGATCGCCTCGGCCAGGCCGGCCGCGTCGGCGTCGTTGAGGGCCTCCACGGGACGGCCGAGCCGCTCGGTCATGAGCGCGTCCACGTCCGTGCCGATCCAGGACTTGTCGATGTTGGCCGCGGACAGGGCCACGCCCTCCTTGATGATGGCGGGGAAGACGATGCCGATCGGCGAGTCCGGCTCGGGGGCCTCGGGGCGGGACTGCAGCTCCGCGACGATCTGCTCGACGACGTCCGCGACCGCCTCGGGCGTGGCCGGCTTCGGGGTGGGGATCCGGAAGCGCTCGCCCACGAGCTCGCCGCTGTCGAGGTCCACGATCCCGCCCTTCGTGCCGGTCCCGCCGAAGTCGATGCCGATGACGTGCCGGCTGGGGACGTTCGCGACGTCGCGGTCTGGAGTGGTCATGGGACGGTCCTCTCGTGCGGCCGGGCGCGGCTGATCAGTGGGCAGTCTACGGCAGGGTGAGCACGTCCACGCCGTCGTCGGTGACGGCCATGGTGTGCTCGAACTGGGCGGTGCGCCTCCGGTCCCGGGTGGTCACGGTCCAGTCGTCGTCCCACTGCTCCCACTGGACGGTGCCCAGGGTCAGCATGGGCTCGATCGTGAACACCATGCCCGGCACCATGACGGTCGCGTAGGACGGCGCGGCGTCGTAGTGGGGGACGATGAGGCCGGAGTGGAACTCCCGGCCCACGCCGTGCCCGGTGAAGTCGCGCACGACCCCGTAGCCGAAGCGTCCGGCGTACTTCTCGATGACCCGCCCGATCACGTTGATCTCCCGGCCCGGGCGGACCGCGTTGACGGCCCGCCGGAGGGTCTCCTCGGTGCGCTCCACGAGCAGACGGGACTGCTCGTCGACCTCGCCGACCAGGAACATGCGGTTCGTGTCGCCGTGGAAGCCGTTCTTGTAGGCCGTGACGTCGAGGTTGACGATGTCGCCCTCCTCCAGCACGGTGGAGTCCGGGATGCCGTGGCAGATGACCTCGTTGACGGACGTGCAGATCGACTTGGGGAAGCCCCGGTAGCCCAGGCAGGACGGATAGGCCCCGTGGTCGCACAGGTACTCGTGGGCGATCCGGTCCAGCTCGTCGGTCGTGGTGCCCGGCACCGCGGCCCGCCCGGCCTCCTGGAGGGCGCGCGCCGCGATCCGTCCGGCCTCCCGGATGAGCTCGATCTCCTCGGGCCGGTACACGTTCCCGCCGTGGCCCTCGTCGGGGTCGGCCCGTCCCACGTACTCGGGGCGGGGGATGGACGCCGGGACCGGACGGCCGGGCGTCACGGTGCCGGGGACGAGCGTCCCCACGGGCGCGGTGCTGCCGGGGGCGGGAGCGAGATTGTGCGTCGGCACGGGGGTCTGGACCTCCTGGAGTCGGGTGGGCCGGTGCCGTCGGAGCCGGTCCGGGCCTAGGATCTACCCTAACGCGCCCGGCCCGGACGGGGCCGGGCCGACGGGTCCCGGCGGCCACGGAGAGGAGAGGCCATGAGCGAGTACTGGTTCAACACCTACACCCACGAGGTCGAGGAGGGGGCGCAGTCGGACTACCGGAAGCTGCTCGGCCCGTACGCCACGCGCGAGGAGGCGCGCAACGCCCTCAAGCTCGCCGCGGAGCGCACCCGCAAGTGGGACGAGGAGGACGAGGCGTACCGCGAGGGCTGAGCGGGCCCGCTCAGAAGCTGTGCTCGGGGCCGGGGAAGGCGCCGGAGCGGACGTCGTCGACGTAGTGGCCCACGGCCTCGGAGACCACGCCGTGGAGGTCCGCGTACTGGCGGACGAAGCGGGCCATGCGACCCCGCCGCAGCCCCAGCATGTCCTGCCACACGAGGACCTGGCCCGTCGTGCCGGCCCCGGCGCCGATGCCCACGGTGGGGACGCCGAGCGCCGCGTCCACGGCCTCGGCGGCCTCGGCGGGGACCATCTCCATGAGCACGCAGAACGCCCCGGCCGCCTCGAGGGCGCGGGCGTCCTCCACGAGGACCCGGGCGGCGTCGCCGCGGCCCTGGACCCGGTAGCCGCCGAGGGCGTGCTCGCTCTGCGGCGTGAAGCCCAGGTGCGCGACCACGGGCACCCCGGCCCGGACCATCGCCTCCACGTGCGGGGCGAACCAGGCTCCGCCCTCCACCTTCACCGCGTGCGCGCCGCCCTCCTTGAGGAAGCGCACGGCCGTGGCCACCGCCTGCTCGGGTGAGGCCTCGTAGGAGCCGAAGGGGAGGTCGACGACGACGAGGGCACGCTCCACCGCCCCGGAGACGGCCCGGCACATCGGCAGCAGCTCGTCCACGGTCACGGGCAGGGTCGATGAGTAGCCCAGGACGTTGTTGCCCGCGGAGTCGCCCACGAGCAGCGTGTCGACGCCGGCCGCGTCGAAGATCGACGCGGTCAGGGCGTCGTAGCTCGTGAGCATCGTGAACTTCTCGCCACGGCGCTTGGCCTCGAGCAGGTGGTGCGTGCGCACCCGCCGCACGTCGAGCGCGCCCGGCTCAGGGCTGGGAGTCTGCTGGGTCATGGCCCCAGCCTATCGGCCCCGCGCCAGGAGGCCCCGCGGGCGGCCCCGGACAGCGCGTTAGAGTGGCCTGGACAGCAATTCGTGCCGCACGGGCACGGCACGCGCGGGCGGCCGCGGCCGCGGGCCAGGAAGACGAGGAAGACAACCATGGACCGTCAGCAGGAGTTCGTCCTCAGGACCATCGAGGAGCGGGACGTCCGCTTCGTGCGCATGTGGTTCACGGACGTGGTGGGCAGCCTCAAGTCGGTGGCGCTCGCCCCCGCGGAGGTCGAGGCCGCCTTCGAGGAGGGCCTCGGCTTCGACGGGTCCTCCATCGAGGGCCTCTCCCGCGTCTCGGAGTCGGACATGCTCCTGCAGCCGGACCCCTCGACCTTCCAGATCCTGCCGTGGCGCGGGGAGACGGAGCCGACCGCGCGGATGTTCTGCAACATCCTCACCCCCGACGGCGAGCCGTCCTCCTCGGACCCCCGCGGTGTGCTCAAGCGCGTGCTCGGGAAGGCCTCGGACATGGGCTTCACGTGCTACACGGCTCCGGAGATCGAGTTCTACCTGCTCACGTCCCCCGAGCTGGACGCCGAGGGCAGCCCGACCCCCGTGGACCAGGAGGGCTACTTCGACCACGTGCCCGGCGGCGTCGTGCAGGACTTCCGCCGCAAGGCCGTCAACATGCTGGAGTCCGTCGGGATCTCCGTCGAGTTCTCCCACCACGAGGCCGGGCCGGGGCAGAACGAGATCGACCTGCGCTACGCGGACGCCCTCCAGACCGCGGACAACATCATGACGTTCCGCACGGTCATCAAGGAGGTCGCCCTGTCCCAGGGCCTCTATGCCACGTTCATGCCGAAGCCCTTCACGGACCACCCCGGCTCCGGGATGCACACGCACTTCTCCCTGTTCGAGGGGGACACCAACGCGTTCTTCGAGGCCGGCGCCGAGTTCCGGCTCTCCCGCACGGCCCGCCACTTCATCGCCGGCATCCTGCGGCACGCCCCCGAGTTCACCGCGGTGACCAACCAGTTCGTCAACTCGTACAAGCGGCTGTGGGGCGGGGGAGAGGTCCCCTCCTACCTCTCCTGGGGGCACAACAACCGCTCGGCGCTCGTGCGCGTGCCCCTGTCCAAGCCGGACAAGGTGCAGGCCGCGCGCGTCGAGTACCGCGGCATCGACTCCGCCACGAACCCCTACCTGTCCTACGCGGCGCTGATCGCGGCTGGTCTCAAGGGCATCGAGCACGAGTACGAGCTGCCCCCCGTCGAGCTGGACGACGTCACCGCCATGAGCTCCGCCGAGCGCAGGGCCCTCGGCCACAGCCCCCTGCCCTCGAGCCTCTACGACGCGATCCGGGAGACCGAGGACTCGGAGTTCATGGCCGAGCTGCTCGGCGAGCAGGTCTACGACTACTTCCTGCGCAACAAGCGCCGCGACTGGAACGACTACCGCCGCGTGGTCACCCACTTCGAGCTCAAGAACAACCTCGGCATCCTCTGAGCCCGGTCGGCAGTCCCCGGGTCCCGCCGACCCGGCGGCCCTGGGGTCCCCGACCCGACGACCGTGCACGATCCCACCGGACGGACCGCTCCATGACCCATCCTCCTCAGTCCGCACCCGATCCCCTCGCCTCCGGCCGGCTCATCAAGGTCGGGTTCGAGGACACGGCCAACGCCCAGCGCTGGCTCGGATTCGGCGAGCTCGAGGACGTGGACGTCCACCGGCTGCTCGAGGGCCTCTCCGTCTCCGCCTCGCCCGACGCCGCGCTGCAGCTGACGGTGCGGCTCCTGGAGGTCGCGCCGGAGCTGGCCGAGCGGATCAACGCCGGACCGGAGGAGTCGGAGACCATGTTCCGGTTGCTGGGCGCCTCGGAGGCGCTCGGCGAGTTCCTCGTCCGCCGTCCCGAGCACCTCGACCTGCTCGCCGAACCGCCCGCGGCCGAGCCCGAGGAGATCCCGGCGGCGGAGTTCCGCACCGCGCTCCTCACCGCGGTCGGCGCCGACCCCGCCGCGCGCACCCCCGTGGCGGGAAGCACGGGGGAGGACGCCCACGCAGCCCTGCGCGTCGCCTACCGGCGGGAGCTGACCCGCATCGCGATCCGCGACGTCGGCGCCCTCTACCCCTCCGACCACATGCCCGCCGTGGGACGGCAGCTGGCCGACCTGGCCGCCGCCGCGCTCGAGGCGGCCCTGGCAGTCTCCCGGGCCGAGGCCGCGACGACCTGGGCGCCGGAGCTCGTCGACCGGGTGCGGCTCGCCGTCGTCGGCATGGGGAAGTGCGGGGCCCGGGAGCTGAACTACATCTCCGACGTCGACGTCGTGCACGTCATGGGCGTGGACGGCGACGACGGGAACGGGCCCGGCGCGGCGGAGGCCACGAACATCGCGACGGCCCTGGCCGCGGGCACGGCGCGGGCGATCATGGCGCGGGCGTCCGAGCCCCCGCTGTGGGAGGTTGACGCGAACCTCAGGCCAGAGGGCAAGGACGGTCCGTTGGTGCGCACCCTCGACTCCCACGTGCGCTACTACGAGCGCTGGGCCGAGTCCTGGGAGTTCCAGGCCCTGCTCAAGGCCCGGCCGATCGCGGGGGACCCGGCGCTCGGCGCGGCCTACCAGGACGCCATCCGGCCGTTCGTGTGGCGGAGCTCCGCCCGCGAGGGTTTCGTGGAGTCCGTGCAGGCCATGCGGCGCCGGGTCACGGACAACATCCGTCCCGCGGACGCCGAGCGACAGATCAAACTGGGTCCCGGTGGGCTGCGGGACGTCGAGTTCACCGTGCAGCTGCTGCAGCTCGTGCACGGCCGCGCGGACGAACGGGTCCGGACCCAGGCCACCACGGACTCCCTCACCGCGCTCTCGGAGTGCGGCTACATCGGCCGGAAGGACGCGGAGCAGTTCAACGCCCACTACCGGTGGCTGCGCCTGCTGGAGCACCGGATCCAACTGTTCAGGCTGCGCCGGACCCACCTCATGCCGCGTGCCGAGCGGGAGCTCACCGTCATCGCCCGGTCCCTGCGCGGCGCGGCCGACACGGCCCGGCCCTCGGCCGACGGGCTGCTGGACGAGTGGCGGAAGGTCAAGCGCAGCGTGCGGGGCATGCACGAACGGATCTTCTACCGCCCGCTGCTCGCCGCCCTGGCCCACCTGCCCGAGACGGGAACCCAGCTCTCCGCCGAGTCCGTGCGGGACCGTCTGGCCGCCCTCGGCTACAGGGACCCCAAGGCGGCCGTGCGGCACATCGAGTCCCTCACCCGCGGTGTGAGCCGGCGCGCCGAGATCCTGCGCACGCTCCTGCCGGTGCTGCTGTCGTGGCTGGCGGACGGCGTCGACGCCGACGCCGGGCTGCTCGGCTTCCGCCGGCTCTCCGAGTCCCTGGGCACCACGCCCTGGTTCCTGCGCATGCTGCGGGACTCCAACGCCGCCGCCGAACGGCTGTGCCAGATCCTCTCGAGCTCCCGCTACGTCACCGACCTGCTGGAGAACTCGCCGGAGGCCACCGCGTGGCTCGGCAACGACGACGACCTGTGCCCCGTCCCGTTCGAGACGCTCTGGACGGAGATCCGGTCCCAGATGGCCCGCCACCCCGATCCGGGGGAGGCCGTGCGGATGATCCGGCTGATCCGCCGCCGGGAGGAGCTGCGCGTGGCGCTCGCGGACACCTCCGGACTGCTCGAGGTCGACCAGGTCGTGGCGGCGCTGTCGGACATCGACCGGGCCTGCATCCTGGGCGCCCTGCACGTGGCCGAGCGGGAGGTCTACCACCGTTCCGGACGGCTCGCCGACGTCCTCGTCGTCGCCATGGGCCGGCAGGGCGGCCGGGAGATCGGCTACGGCTCGGACGCTGACGTCATGTACGTCTACGCCCCGGTCGGGGACGCGGATCCGGCCGCGGCGCGCGAGCAGGCCTCGGTGCTGCTGCAGCGGATGGTGCAGCTGCTCAAGGCTCCCTGCACCCCGCCCATCGTCGCGGAGCGCGTCCTGGAGATCGACAACGATCTGCGTCCGGAGGGCAAGCAGGGGCCCATGGTGCGCTCCGTCGAGTCCTACGCCGAGTACTACGCGCGGTGGGCCCAGACCTGGGAGTTCCAGGCGCTCACCCGGGCGCTGCCCATCGCCGGCAGCGACGAGGTCGCGGAGGCGTTCCTGCGCGTGGTCGACCCGCGGCGCTACCCCCAGGAGTTCTCCGAGCAGCAGCTGCTGGAGATCCGCCGGATGAAGGCCCGCGTGGAGAACGAGCGGATGCCTCGCGGCGCCGATCCGTCCCGGCACCTGAAACTCGGCCGGGGCGGGCTCTCGGACGTCGAGTGGCTGGTCCAGACGCTGCAGCTTCAGCACGCCCACCGGGTCGAGGGCATGCGGACCACGGGCACACTGGCCGCGCTGCGGGCGGCGGAGGAGGCCGGTCTCGTGGCCGCCGAGGACGCCGCGGCGCTGGCGGCCGCGTGGCGACTCGCCACGGCCGTGCGCAACGGCAACGTCCTGCGCACTGGCCGCAGCTCGGACGCCCTGCCCGGCAAACGCGCCGATCTCGAGGCGGTCGCCCGCTGGTGCGGCTACCCTCACGGGGGCGCGGGCACGTTGGAGGAGGACTACCTGCGGACCACGCGCAAGGCCCGCGCGGTGTTCGAGCGGCTCTTCTACGGCCAGTGAGGCCGGCCGGACCGTCCGAGCTGCGTCGCGCCGAGGAGCCTCGGACCAGCACCCTGTTCCCGACCAACTCGAACCCGGGGCGGATCGATGCTACTTCGGGGGCGGCGGGGCATGACCGAGCGCCCCTGCGCGGCAGGGGCGCTCGGTCGATGTCTGGATCAGGCCAGCGCCTCGCAGACGTCGATCACGTTCCCCGAACCGGAGAACAACCGCTCCTCATTCCCCGCGGCGTCGAGGGCGAAGTTGATGTTGCCCCGGGTGAAGAAGAGTCCCGCCTCGTGCGCGCCGGGTCCGAACGTCTCGGGCACGATCACGAGGTTGCTTCCTCGGAGAACCCATTCCGTGGCGCCACCCGGCAGGAACTCGATCCTGGACGTCCCCGTGATGACGTACTGCTCGGACTTCGACTCGTCCGTCATGTTCGTGACCGTGGCCTTGGTCTTCGGGAAGGTGACGATGACGTCGCCGTCCGGCAGGGAGATCTCCTTGTACTTGCCGGAGTACTCGATCCAGAGGGTGAAGTCCGGATTCTGACACTCCACCGGGAAACCACCGCTGATGTCCTCCGGCGGCGCAGCGAAGGCGTGAGTGGACCCCGCGGCGAGCGCGGCGACGAGAGCACAGGGTATGAGGGCGCGTTTCATGGCATTTCTCCCGAACGTGAAGTGGAACTCCATGGAATCCGGGGGAACCCCGGCGAGATGAAGCGTGCGCTCCTGTGCCCGCAGTGAGCAAGCGAAGCATCCTTCTGAACCGGAACCGTTATGCATACTTTTCGGTATTGTTGCGCCGGGGGAGACTGTGTCGCATCCGCTCCGCTTCTTGACGTAGCCGCAGGTCAGACAAGAGACTCTGCGCTCATCCGATGCTGTTCCGTGAATGCCCGCCACCCTGTGCCGATGGTCCGTCAACGACTGCTTGCTGCCTCATCCGCGAACGGTCCTGGGAACAGCGACGCGACAGAACTTCCGTCGGGCCGTGGTGCGGCGGCCATGACGACCGTCCGTGAGGGGCAGAGCCGTGGCGG
>NZ_JBISWL010000101.1:0-5793 GCF_044462265.1 Kocuria rhizosphaerae | reverse complement strand
GATCTTCGCGGTCGGGAAGAAGGAGTCCATCCCGAAGGTCCGGGCCTCGTCCGGGACGATCGGCACGATCCGGTGGCCGAAGTCCTTCTCCCGCAGCAGGTCCTTGAGGATCCGCACGAAGGCCATGGTCGTGGCCGCCATCTGCTTGCCCGAGCCCTTCTTCGCCTGCTGATACGCGGCGTCGGAGGGCAGGGCGATCTCCTGCTGGGTGTGCGGGCGGTCGGGGACGAAGCCCCCGAGCTCCTTGCGCCGCTCGAGCAGGTACTTGATCTCCGGGGAGTCGGGGCCGGGGTGGTAGTACGGGGCGCCGTAGAGGTCCTTCTCCAGCTCCTCGTCGGAGACGGGGATCCGCAGGTGGTCGCGGAAGGTCTTGAGGTCCTCCATGGTCAGCTTCTTCATCTGGTGGGTCGCGTTGCGCGCCTCGAAGTGGCTGCCCAGCCCGTAGCCCTTCACGCCCTGGGCCAGGATGACGGTGGGCTGCCCCTCGTGCTCCGTCGCGGCCTTGTAGGCGGCGTAGACCTTGTGGTAGTCGTGCGCGCCGCGCTTGAGCTCCCAGATCTCGTCGTCGGTCATGTCCGCGACGAGCTCCTTGGTCCGGGGGGAGCGGCCGAAGAAGTGGTCGCGGATGAAGCCGCCGGACTCCGCCTTGTAGGTCTGGTAGTCCCCGTCGAGGGTCTCGTTCATGATCCGCACCAGCTCCCCGTCGGGGTCCTGGGCGAGCAGGGTGTCCCACTCCCGGCCCCACAGGACCTTGACGACGTTCCAGCCGGCGCCGCGGAAGAAGGCCTCCAGCTCCTGGACGATCTTGCCGTTGCCGCGCACCGGCCCGTCCAGGCGCTGGAGGTTGCAGTTGACCACGAAGGTGAGGTTGTCCAGCTTGTCGTTGGCCGCCAGCTGCAGCAGCCCGCGGGACTCGGGCTCGTCCATCTCCCCGTCGCCCAGGAACGCCCACACGCGCTGGTCGGAGGTGTCCTTGATGCCGCGGTTGTGGAGGTAGCGGTTGAACTGCGCCTGGTAGATCGCGTTCATCGGCCCGATGCCCATGGACACCGTGGGGAACTGCCAGAAGTCGGGCATCGACCGGGGGTGCGGGTAGGAGGGCAGCCCGTGCGGGGCCTTGGACTTCTCCTGGCGGAACCCGTCGAGCTGCTCCTCGGTCAGGCGGCCCTCGAGGTAGGCGCGCGCGTAGTTGCCGGGGGCCGAGTGGCCCTGCCAGTAAACCTGGTCCCCGCCCCCGGAGTGGTCGGGGCCGCGGAAGAAGTGGTTGAGGCCGACCTCGTAGAGGGTCGCCACGCCCGCGTAGGAGGAGATGTGCCCGCCCACCCCGATCTCGGGGCGCTGGGCGCGGTGGACCATCACGGCGGCGTTCCACCGCAGGAAGGCGCGGTAGCGCCGCTCGATCTCCTCGTCGCCCGGGAACTCCGGCTCCTGGTCCACCGGGATCGTGTTCACGTAGTCCGTGGTGGTGACCATCGGCACGCCCACGCTCTTCGCGCCCGCGTGCTGCAGCAGTGCGCGCATGATGTACTGCGCCCGCTCCGTGCCCTGCGCCTCGATCAGGCCGTCGAAGGACTCGAGCCACTCCCGGGTCTCCTCGGAGTCCGAGTCCTTCAGGTTGTTGGTCAGGCCACTGAGGATGTGGTGGTTGCTGGATGAAGGCACGTTCAACCTCTCGTTCGTCGAGTTGCCGGGACGGACGGGACGCGCGCGTGCGACGGCGCGGCCGGTTCCTCCGACAGGCTCAAAATACCCGCCGGCCGTTCCTGGCGCCGGGAATTCGCCCAGGGGGACGGCCGCCCGTCGACCGCCCGGCGTGCGGATCGCGCCGACGGGGGGCCTTCAGGCGTACGGGTCGTCTGTTGGCACCATGTTTCCACACCCGGGGCGGGCCGTCACACGCGGCGTCGCCGCACGATTGCGGGCCCGGCCACCGTGCGGGAGCTTGAAAGAGACCCTCATCCGGTGTTGTCTGGACGGTGAAGCCGGTATCCGGCCCGCCATCGTGCCCCCGCGGTCCGCCGACGGGCAGGCGGAGCCCCGCACCGGTACGCCGTGCGTGGTCGTCGTTCGTCGGCCCGATCCCAGAAGGAGCAAGAACAGTGAGCGAGGCCCAGACCACCGCGGGTGACGCGGTAGTCCAGCTCGGTTTCAAGGATGGCTACTACATCCAGGAGTTCGGATACGACGAGGACGTCGACCTCGACCTGCGGGAGCGCATCGAGGACCTGACCGGCAACGACCTGCTCGACGAGGAGGACCAGGAGGTCGCCGACGCCGTGCTGCTGTGGTTCCGAGACGGCGACGGAGACCTGGTCGACACGCTCGTGGACGTCCAGACCACCCTGGACGACGGGGGCGTGGTCTGGGTGCTGACCCCGAAGGCCGGCCGCGACGGCTACGTGGCGCCCGCCGAGGTCCAGGAGGCCGCTCCGACGGCGGGGCTGCACGTGACCACGTCGGCGCGCGTGAGCGCCGACTGGGCCGCGACCCGCCTGATGCCCAAGCGCAACATCTGAGCGGGCGCACCCGCGCCCGCAGCACAGGAGACGACACATGCCCCAGATCGGCGCCCCGGCACCGGACTTCACCCTCGAGAACCAGTTCGGCGAGCCGATCACACTCAGCGAGCTGCGCGGCCGCCCGGTGACGGTCGTGTTCTACCCGTTCGCGTTCTCCGCCCTGTGCACCGGTGAGCTGTGCCGGCTCCAGGACAACCTGTCCGTGTTCGAGGACGCCGGGGTGCGGCTGCTGGCGATCTCCGTGGACTCGAAGTACACCCTGCGCGCGTTCGCCCGGGAGGAGTCCTTCGAGTTCGACCTCCTAGCGGACTTCTGGCCGCACGGCGCGGTGGCGGACAGCTACGGCGTGTTCGACCCCGTGACCGGGCTGGCCGAGCGGACCACGTTCGTGCTGGACGAGAACGGCGTCGTCGTCGACGTCTTCGGGTCCGAGCCCGGCACCCCGCGGGAGCTCGAGGACTACCGCGCGGCGCTGGCCAAGCTGGCCTCCTGACCCCCGTCCGACCCTCACCGAACGAGCAGCGTTGCCCACCGTCCGCGCCGGCTACGGCGCACCTGTGACCGAGCAGTTCCCCGACCCCGACGCCGTGGGCCTCGAGGAGGGGCTGCGTGCCGCCACGGCCCTGCTCGCGGGCCGGCGCACGGTGGTCCTCACCGGCGCGGGGGTCAGCACCGACTCCGGGATCCCGGACTACCGGGGGCCGGGATCGGCCCCGCGCACGCCCATGACGTTCCAGGAGTTCATGGGCAGCCCCGCCATGCGCAGCCACTACTGGGCGCGCAACCAGTACGGCTGGCACCACCTGGCGCAGGCCCGGCCCAACGGTGGCCACACGGCCCTGGCCGCCCTCGAGGAGTCCGGCGCGGTGACGGGCGTGATCACACAGAACATCGACCGTCTGCACCAGGCCGCCGGCTCCGTCAACGTCGTGGACCTGCACGGGCGGTACACGCAGGTGGGCTGCACGCGCTGCGCCACCACGATCCCACGCGTCGTGCTCTCGGGCCTGCTGGACGAGCTGAACCCCGGTTTCTACGACGCCGTCGCGTCCCCGCAGGACATCGAGTTCGCCCCGGACGCGGACGCGGTGATCACCCGGACCGCGGGCTTCCGGGTCCCGGACTGCCCCGTCTGCGGCGGGGTCCTCAAGCCGGACGTCGTGTTCTTCGGCGAGAACGCGCCCCGGCACCGCGTGCTGCGCGCGCTGCGCATGGTCGACGCCGCCGACGCGCTGCTGGTCGTCGGCACGTCCCTGACCGTCAACTCCGGCCGCCGGTTCGTCCGGCACGCCGTGCGCGCCGGGGCCCCCGTGGTGATCGTGAACCACGGACGCACGCGAGGCGACGCCGCGGCGCGGCTGAAGGTCGACGCCCGGGCCACGGCGTTCCTCGCGGGGCTGCACGGGCGACTCGCCCGCCCGGCCGGCGCGGGCCCGGATGTGGGCAACCTCACCCGCGGCGGCCGGCGGACGCCCCTGTGACCCGCCGCGGCGGGCCGGTACCCTGGTGCGGAACCGGGTGCCGGCGATGGCGGACATCGTCCACCCGGTCGTCAGGGTCTTTAGCTCAGCTGGTAGAGCGCCACGTTTACACCGTGGATGTCGTCGGTTCGATCCCGGCAGGACCCACCACGGCGGCCACGGCGCCGGGCGCCCGCCCCGTGTGACGCCCCGGGTCCGGGGCGAGGCAGGGCGGGGCAACACTCGGCCACCGGTCGGGACCGGCGCCCGGGCTTTGTAGGCTGGGGGCATGGCAGCAGAAAAGAAAGCCCAGATCGGCGTCACTGGCCTCGCGGTCATGGGCGCGAACCTCGCCCGCAACTTCGCCCGGCACGGTTACACCGTCGCCCTCCACAACCGTTCGGTCGGCAAGACCGACGCCCTGCTCGACGCCCACGGCGACGAGGGGGAGTTCATCCGCACGGAGACCCTCCAGGAGCTCGTGGACTCCCTCGAGACCCCCCGCCGCATCCTCGTGATGGTCAAGGCCGGAGCCCCCGTGGACGCCGTCATCGAGCAGCTCGTCCCCCTGCTCGAGAAGGACGACATCATCATCGACGGCGGCAACTCCTACTTCCAGGACACCCGCCGCCGCGAGCAGGAGCTCGCCGAGAAGGGCCTGCACTTCGTGGGCGTCGGCGTCTCCGGCGGCGAGGAGGGCGCACTTCTCGGACCGTCCATCATGCCCGGGGGGCCCCGGAAGTCCTACGACTCGCTCGGGCCCATGCTCGAGGACATCGCCGCGAAGGCGGAGGACGGCAGACCGTGCTGCGCGTGGATCGACACCGACGGCGCGGGCCACTTCGTGAAGATGGTGCACAACGGCATCGAGTACGCGGACATGCAGGTCATCGGGGAGGCGCACGAGCTGCTGCGCTCGGTGGCGGGCCTCGAGCCGGCCGAGCAGGCCGACGTCTTCGAGCAGTGGAACCGGACGGAGCTGGCCTCCTACCTCATCGAGATCACCGCCCACGTGCTCCGGCAGGTGGACGCCCGCTCGGGCGAGCCGCTGATCGACGTGATCGTCGACGCCGCGGGCCAGAAGGGCACCGGCCGCTGGACCGTCCAGGAAGCCCTCGAGCTGGGTTCCCCCGTCACCGCGATCGCCGAGTCCGTCTTCGCCCGCGCCCTCTCGTCCGCGGAGCCCGAGATGCGGCTGGAGGCCCAGCGGCTCCTGCCCACCGGGATCGGCGGCACCACCGAGGACGTCGTGCACGACCCCGAGTTCGTGGAGGACGTCCGGAAGGCCCTCTACGCCTCGAAGCTGGTCAGCTACGCCCAGGGCCTGGAGATGCTCACCATGGCCGGCCGGGAGTACGACTGGGACCTGGACCTGGCGACCATCGCGAGCCTGTGGCGGGAGGGGTGCATCATCCGCGCCCAGCTGCTGGAGGTCATCATGGAGGCCTACAAGGGGGACAAGCAACCGCTGAACCTGCTGTTCGCCCCCGAGTTCGTCACGGCGGTCGAGGACGCGCTGCCGTCCTGGCGCCGGGTCGTGGCCCGGGCCGTGGAGCGCGGCATCCCGGCCCCGGTGTTCGCCTCGACCCTGAACTACTACGACTCCCTGCGCCGCCCGCGGCTGAACGCGGCCCTGACCCAGGGCCTGCGCGACTACTTCGGGGCGCACACCTACCGGCGCGTCGACGACGCCGAGGGCGTGTTCCACACCCTCTGGAGCGGGGACCGCTCCGAGGTCGTGGTCTGACCGGTCGACGGCGTCCCTGGCCGCCGAGGGCGCTCGGCCCCCGGCGGCCCGGCCTCGCGGAAGAGCG
>NZ_JBISWL010000100.1:0-18128 GCF_044462265.1 Kocuria rhizosphaerae | reverse complement strand
TGCGTGGCGCTCTTCGGCGGTCCCGGGAGGAGGGCCCGGTCTAGATCCACATGGCGGGGTCGATGTAGGTCGACGGGTCCACCAGTGGCTGCTGCTTCTCGGGCGTGCGGGGCCGGACCTTGCCGGGGATGCCGGTGACGATCGAGTCCTCCGGCACGTCCTTGACCACCACGGCGTTCGCGCCGATGGCCGAGTCGGCGCCGATCCGCACCGGCCCGAGGACCTTCGCGCCGGCTCCGATCACCACGCGGTCGCCCACGGTGGGGTGGCGCTTCACCTTCGCGAGCGAGCGTCCGCCCAGGGTCACCCCGTGGTAGATCATCACGTCCTCGCCGATCTCGGCGGTCTCGCCGATGACCACGCCCATGCCGTGGTCGATGAAGAAGCGGCGCCCGATGGTCGCGCCCGGGTGGATCTCCACCCCGGTGAGGAAGCGGCCCAGCTGGGAGACGGTGCGCGCCAGCAGCCGCCGGTCGGCGTCCTGCCACAGCCGGTGGGACAGGCGGTGGATCCAGATCGCGTGCAGGCCCGAGTAGTTGAGGGCGATCTCCAGCCGGGAGCGCGCGGCGGGGTCGTGCGTCCGGGCCGTCTGCAGGTCCTCGGCGAGCCTGCTCCAGAATCTCACGGTGTACCTCTGTTCTGCCGGGGGCGGTGGTCGGGCCCGTCGTCGGGCGGGACGGCGCGGAGGGCTCCGCGGGGCGTGGTCGGGCGCCGACGAGAACGACCCGCCCACATCGGGGAGCAACGCCGCACGGAGGCGGCGCTATTCCCCGGCGGGGCGGGTCGCGGTCACGGAGGGTCCGTCCGTGTCGTGCTCGCGGGGAATCAGCCGCGGATGTCCTCGTAGAGCAGGGTGGAGATGTAGCGCTCGCCGAAGTCGCAGACGACCGCCACGATCAGCTTGCCCCGGTTCTCCTCCTTGGCGGCCTCCTGCAGGGCCGCCCAGACGATGGCGCCCGAGGAGATCCCGCCGAGGATTCCCTCCTTCGTGCCCAGTTCACGGGCGACGCGCACGGAGTCCTCCACGGTCACGTCGTAGACGTCGTCGTAGATCTCGCGGTCGAGGATGTCGGGGACGAAGTTCGCCCCGAGGCCCTGGATCTTGTGCGGACCGGCCTTGCCCTGGGTCAGGAGGGGGGAGTCGGAGGGCTCGACGACGACGAGGCGGATGTCCTTCTTCTGCTCGCGCAGGTAGCGGCCCGCGCCGGTGATCGTGCCGCCGGTGCCGACGCCGGAGACGAACACGTCCACCTCGCCGTCGGTGTCGGCCCAGATCTCGGGCCCGGTGGTCGCGTAGTGCACGGCCGGGTTCGCCTCGTTGGCGAACTGGCTGGCCAGCACCGCGTTGTCGGAGCTGTCGACGATCTCCTGGGCCTTCTCGACCGCTCCGCGCATGCCTTCCGAGCCGGGGGTCAGCACGATCTGGGCGCCGTAGGCGCGCAGCATGACCCGGCGCTCGGTGGACATGGTCTCGGGCATGGTCAGCACGACCTGGTAGCCGCGGGCGGCGCCGACCATCGCCAGGGCGATGCCGGTGTTGCCGGAGGTGCCCTCGACGATCGTGCCGCCGGGCTTGAGCTTCCCGGACTTCTCGGCGGCGTCCACGATGGACACGCCGATGCGGTCCTTCACGGAGTTGGCCGGGTTGTAGAACTCCAGCTTCACGGCGACGTCGCCGGGAAGTCCCTCGGCGAGCCGGTTCAGGCGGACGAGCGGGGTGCGGCCCACGATCTCGGTGACGTCGTTGTAGATCTTCGCCATGTGCGTACCTCGGTTTCTGCGTGGTCGGTGCTGTGTCGGATCCGTGGATGGTGCTGGTGGCCGCCGCGGCGCTGGGGGAGCGCACGGCGGCAGGGTCCTGCCTCAGCCTAGTCAGGGCCCGCAAGTGCCACTACGCGGTGAGCCATGCGGAGTAACGTTGCCGGACCTTGGCCAGCTTAGGGTTGATGATCACCCGGCAGTAGCCGTTCCACGGCTGGTTCGCGTAGAAGCCCTGGTGCTCGGGCTCGGCCTCCCAGAACGGGCCCAGCGGTTCGAGGGTGGTGACGATCGGCTGGTCCCAGAGCGGCTGCGTGCGCTCGATCGACCGGGCGAAGAGCTCGCGCTGCGCGTCGTCCGCCCAGAACATCGCGGAGCGGTACTGGGTGCCCACGTCGTAGCCCTGCCGGTTGAGCGTCGTGGGGTCGTGGCCGGTGAAGAACAGGTCGAGGATCACGTCCGCGGGGACCACGGACGGGTCGAACGTCACGGCGACGGCCTCCGCGTGCCCGGTGCTCCCCGAGCAGACCTCGTAGTACGACGGGTGGTCCACGGCGCCGCCGGTGTACCCGGAGACCACGGAGCTCACGCCCCGGGTGATCCGGTAGACGGCGTCCAGGCACCAGAAGCAACCGCCTGCGAGCACGAAGGTCACGGGGTCGGGGCGTGCGTCGGGGTCGGGGCGTGCGTCGGGGTCGGGGCGTGCGTCGCCGCGCTCGGTGGAGGCCATGACCCGTACAACGTCCCGCGTCCCGCAACATTCCCGCACCGGCCGCGGAGCCGCCGTGGCCGGCGCGGCTCCTACACTGGGGCCATGAGCCGGCACAGCACGTCCCCCGCAGGATCCGCGCCCACGCTGCGCGAGGTGCTGGAGACCGTCGAGCAGCTGTGGCCGCTGCGCCTGCAGGAGCCGTGGGACGCCAGCGGACTCGTCACCGGCCGCCCGGAGCGGCCCGTGCGCCGGATCCTGTTCGCGGTGGACCCGGTCGCCGCCGTCGTGGCCGAGGCCGTGGCCGCCGGCGCGGACCTGCTCGTGACGCACCACCCGCTGCTGCTGCGCGCGGTGACGACCGTGGCGGCCGACGGCTTCAAGGGCGCCCTCGTGCACGAACTCATCGAGAACGGCTGCGCCCTGCTCGCGTGCCACACCAACGCGGACTCCGCGCGCGACGGCGTCTCGGACGCGGTGGCCCGGGCCGCGGGCCTCGGGGCCACGGCCGCCCTCGCCCCGCACCCCGCCGACCCGGAGGTGGGGATCGGGCGGGTGGGCGACCTCGCGGAGCCCGTGACCCTGCGCAGCCTGGCGCGGCGCCTGGCCGACGCCGTCCCGGCCACCGCGCACGGGGTCCGCGTGGCGGGGGACCCCGAGGCCCTCGTGCGCCGGGTCGCCGTGTGCGGGGGCGCGGGCGACTCCCTCTTCGAGGAGGTCCGGGCGGCCGGGGCGGACGTGTACGTCACCGCGGACCTGCGCCACCACCCCGCCTCCGAGGCGCGCGAGGCCGCCTCCGGCCCGCGAGCAGGGGGCACCCCGTACCTCGTGGACCTCTCCCACTGGGCGAGCGAGTGGCTGTGGCTGCCCGTGGGGGCGGCCGCGCTGCGGGAGGCGCTCGCCGCGCGGGGCCGCGACGTCGAGGTCCGGGTCTCGGCGCTGCGCTCCGACCCGTGGGACTTCCGCATCGACCACCCGCACGCCCAGACCGCAGGAGGAACCGCATGAGCACCGCCACGCCCGAGCAGCAGCGAGCCCTACTCGAGCTCGAGCGGGTCGACGCCCGGCTGCGGCGGATCGCCGGCCGCATCGTGGAGCTCAAGAACGACCCGGAGGTCGCCGCTGCGCTGCAGCTGCGTGCCCGGGCGATCACGGCCGCCCAGGAGCTCGACGCCGGCGAGCAGGAGATCCGTCGCCGCCTCGACGAGGCGGAGCAGAAGGTCGCCCGCGTCCAGGCCTCGATCGAGAAGGACCGCAAGCGCCTCGAGCAGGGCGGGACCATGAAGGACCTGATGGGTCTCCAGCACGAGATCGAGACCCGCACCCGGCAGCTCGCCGAAGCGGAGGAGGCCGAGCTGGAGATCATGCAGGAGCTCGACGACGCCGTCGCCCACCGGGCGCGGATCACCCCTCGGCTGAAGGAGGCCGACGCCGACGCACGCCGGCGCGTGGCGGCTCGTGACGAGGAGGGCCGCAGCCTCACGGAGGAGCGCGCGGGGCTCGCCGGGCCCCGCGCCGCCGCGGCCGAGGCCGTGGGCAACGCGCCCCTCCTGGCGCGGTACGAGCGGATCCGCACGGGGCGGGGCGCCGCTCGTCCGGCGGCGGCCGAGCTGCGGGGAACCACGTGCGGGGCCTGCGGCACGGCGCTCAGCCCGGCGGACGCCGCCTCGTTCGCCTCCTCGGCGGCGGACGAGGTCCTGACGTGCCCGGAGTGCGGGGTGATCGTCGTCCGCGCCTGAGGCCGCGGCGCCCCTGCGGGCGCCGCGGCCACGGAGCGGGGGACAGGCCGGCCTGTAAGCCGGGTTCTGTGCGCACGGCCGGTCGCCCGTGCCGTGGCGGTGACCATCCATCTGGGCCCACCGTTGCCGGAGGGCTCGAGCGGCCTACCCGGGCGCTCGGGCGAGCAGCCCTCGAACGCACCCTGTCTGGCCTTGCTCCGGATGGGGTTTACCGAGCCGTGCCGGTCACCCGGCACGCTGGTGGTCTCTTACACCACCTTTTCACCCTCACCCGCATCCGGCGGACCGGGGCGGGCGGTCTGTTTTCTGTGGCACTTTCCTGCGGGTCTCCCCGAGTGGGCGTTGCCCACCATCCTGCTCTGCGGAGCCCGGACTTTCCTCGGCCCGCCGCACGGGGCGCGCGGGCCGCGGTCACCCGGCCGACCTGTCCGCCGTCCATCCTACCGGGCACCGGCCTGTCCGGCGGACGGAGCCGGAGGGCGCCGGCGGTCACTACACTGGCTCGCGTGCTGATCCTCCTCCCGCCCTCCGAGACCAAGACGGTGCCCGCCGCCGGTGCCCCCGTGGACCCCGCGGCGCTGGCCTTCCCCGAGCTCGCGGACGCCCGCGCGCAGGTCCTCACGGAGCTCGCCGCCACGAGCGCCCGCGCCGACGCGCTGGACGTGCTCGGGGTGGGGGAGCGGCTGCGCGCGGAGGTGGAGCGCAACACCCGGCTCGAGGCCGAGCCCGCCGGGCCCGCGCTGGGCGTCTACACCGGGGTGCTCTACGACGCCCTGGACCCGGCCGGGCTCACGGCCGCGCAGCGTCGGGCCGCCGCGGCCACGGTCGTCGTCGTCTCCGCCCTGTGGGGCGCGGTGCGGGCCGAGGACCGGATCCCGGCCTACCGACTGTCCATGGGCGCGGCGCTGCCGGGGCTGGGGAAGCTCGCCGCCCACTGGAAGCGGCACCTGCCCGCCGCGCTCGAGCCCGAGGCCGCGGACGGTCTCGTGGTCGACTGCCGCTCTGCGGCCTACGCCGCGGCCTGGCGCGCGCCCCGCGAACGGACGGTCGCGGTCAAGGTCGTTCGCGAGTCGGACGGGAAGCGCACGGTGGTCTCGCACATGGCCAAGCACACCCGCGGTCTGCTGGCCCGCCACCTCGTGGAGGCCGCGGGCGGCGGGGCGGCCCCGCAGACCCCGCAGCAGCTGCTCGCCACCGTCCGGGAGCGCTGGCGCACGGAGCTCACCGAGCCCACGTCCCGCTCGGCCGGGGAGCTCGTCGTGGTGCTGGACTGACGTGCAGTCGGTCACGTGGGCAGGGTGAAGCGGCGTCCCTCGTCGGCCGGTGGGGACGCCGCTTCGTCGTTCACGTGGCTGTCGGGGCCCGGTCGGCGTGTCCATTGCGGCGCGGGACCAAGCCGACCCTACTTCGGGTCTCGCGAACGGGTCCGTGCATGCGCTGGTCGGCGCGAGAGGTCTGCCGGCTCCGACCGGACGCAGCGGACGAGATCGCCCCGCTCCTCGCCTCCGCGAGCCCCACCGTCTCGTGAGTTGACGATTGCGCATTCGCCATTGCATAGTTATGCCCGACATGCGCCGCTTTCTTCGCGGCGACTGGGGGATGTCGGAACCGGACGCGTCCGCGTGCGAACGGCCGTTGGCTGCGCCGCGGCGGAGCGGTTCCGACCGCGTGGGGGGATATTTGGTGTTGGGGAATTCTCGGTTTCTGCTGGCCACGGCTGCCACAGCTGCCACCGTCGTGCTGCTGGGGGTGGCGGGACCGGCGACCGCGGATCACGGCTCGGCGCCGCACCGTGTCGCGGGGCCGGAGGACCGGCTGCCCGACCTGCAGATCGAGCCGTTGAGCGACCTCCGTGTCCAGATCCTCGAGGGCCGTCGCGTCCTCCGGTTCACCGCTGTCATCGCCAACCGCGGTGACGGGGCTCTCGAACTCGTGGCGAGCCGGACGAGCACCTCGACACAGGAGATGCCCGTCGTCCAGCGCATCGAGCAGCGGGGCGGTGGCTATGAGTCGGTCCCGACCGACGCGGTGGTGAATTATGCGGTGGCCGACAAGCACAGCCATTGGCACCTGCAGCACGCTGCCGAGTACAGCCTGCGGGTACCCGGCGAGGAGCATCCGCGGGTCGCGCACAAGGAGGGCTTCTGCCTCATCGACGACGTTCGCCTGCCCGGCGACTCCGCTGGTGAGACCGCTGAGGCCGCTGAATATGTAGGCTGCGAGGAGGGTCTGACGGAGAGTCGCTCGGTGACGCAGGGCATATCGGTCGGTTGGGGCGACCCGTATTCGTTCGACGTGTGGGGGCAGTGGATCGACCTGACCGGGCTGCCTCTGCCGGGACGCTACTGCCTGGCAGCCACCGCTGACCCGCGTGGACTGCTGGCGGAGACCGACACGGGGAACAACACGACCACGACGCTGGTCGACCTCACGTCCAACGACGTCAAGGTCGTCGGCACCGGGTGCTGAGCCCCCACATGACCGTGCGAGCTGCCCCGGCCCCGGAAGGGGCTGCCGGCGGTCGCAGCTCGAGGGCGACTCGCGCAGTGCACCCCGGCGCAGCAGGTACCAAGGAGAACTTCACGCTGATGCAGAAGACCACATTCGTGTCCCACGCCCGGACCGGCCTTTACCCGGCGCTCCTGGTGGCGATGACCCTGACGGCGTGCACGCCTGGCACGTCCGCGCTCGAGCCGCCGGAGGAGGCTGCCTCCGACCGGACGCCGCGGGCGGACCAATTGCTGGCAGAGCCTCCGCAGTCCATCGAGATCGGGTGGACGGAGCTTCCCGGTGAGATCAAAGAGATCGGCGTCGGTGGCATCAGCGGGGACGCCTCGGTCTGGGCCCTCAGCGAGCAGCGCAGCCCCGGTGGCTACGAGGTCAACTGGTGGAACGGCAAGGAGTGGGAGGGCCTCGGGCGCGGTGCTGCCGCTCTCGACGTGAGCCCGGACGGGTACCCGTGGATCGTCGACTCCGACGGCGGCATCTTCTCGTGGGACGGTTCGGACTGGACCGAACGGCCGGGAAGCGCCCGCGACATCGGCATCGGTGCGGACGGCTCGGTGTGGATCGTCGGCACCGACCCGGTGCCGGGCGGCTACGGCATCTACCGGTGGACCGAGACGAGCTGGGAGCAAGCACCCGGTGGCGCTGTCGCCATCGACGTCGCGACGCAGGGCGATGCCGCCGTGGGACACCAGAGCGAGCCGTGGACCATCGACGAGAACGACCGCATCTCCCGCTGGACCGGCTCCGAGTGGTCGCAGCAACCCGGAGAGGCCCGGGACATCGGGGTCGGCGCCAACGGAGCAGCGTGGGTCATCGGCACGGCCTCGGCGGACGGGGGCCACAGCATCGCCACGTGGAACGGCGAGGGCTGGGCCTCCGCGCCCGGCGGCGCCGTGAGCATCAGTGTCGACCCCGACGGCTTCCCGTACGTGGTGACCGACGACAACCGGCTCCTGCGCGGGACGTGACCCTGCGGGTGGTGGACTCCATGTCGGGGACCCGATCCCGTGGAACGTGACAGAGCGCTGGTCCTCTTGTGACGGCCGGGGTCCGGCCGCCGGGGCTCAGTGGCCGAACGGGTCCTCGTCGACCCCGGGCGTCCAGAACCGGCCGTCCCGTCCCCAGCCTTCGGCCTTGACGGCCCGGCGGGCCTTCCGGCCCCACTTGTCGTTGAGACGGTCGACGTAGAGCTTGCCGTCCAGGTGGTCGTACTCGTGCTGCATCACCCTGGCGAACCAGCCCGTGGCCTCGAAGTCCAGCGGCCGGGCCTCGGCGTCCTGACCCGTGACACGCACCCACTCCGCCCGCTTGAGCGGCCAGCTGTGGCCGGGCACGGACAGGCAGCCCTCGGCCTCCTCGTCGGGGTCCGGCGCCTCCTGCGAGATCTTCCCCAGGGTCAGCACCGGGTTGACGACCACGCCGCGCGGCGGGACGCCGTCGTCGTTCGGGAAGGCGTACGTGAACAACCGCAGTGCCACACCGATCTGCGGCGCCGCCAGGCCCACCCCGTGGGCCGCGTCCATGGTCTCGTACATGTCCTCGACGAGGCTCTGCAGGTCGTCGTCGAAGGCCGTGACCTTCGCGGCGGGGCGGTGGAGGACGGGGTTGCCGGTGATCACCACGGGGCGGACGGCCATGACGCACACTTCCTTCGACGTGACGGGACCGGGGCCGTCCCCGGTCCCGGGAGGGGAACGACGAAAGGCCGCCCCGATTCCTCGGGACGGCCTTTCACAGCGGGTGAGCGACGGGGGTTGAACCCGCGACCTCCTGGACCACAACCAGGCGCTCTGCCGAACTGAGCTACGCCCACCATGAACGCCCGCCGGAAGACCGTGCTTCCGCTGGGCAACGCACACGAGTGTACCGCATTCCGGGGGCGCCCCGGACCACGGCCGCCGGGGTGTGCGGCCTAGTCGCCCGTGCGGGACGCCGTGATCTCGGCGGCCACGGCCCGGGCCGTGGCCGAGTCCGGTCCAGGGTCCGCGGCGAAGACCGTCCGGCGGTAGTAGCGCAGCTCGTCGATGGAGTCGCGGATGTCGCCCAGGGCCCGGTGGTTGCCGGTCTTCGGCGGGGCCTGGAAGTAGGCGCGCGGGTACCACCGGCGGGCCAGCTCCTTGATGGTGGAGACGTCGATCACCCGGTAGTGCAGGTGCGCCACGACGTCCGGCATGTCCCGGACCAGGAACGTCCGGTCCGTGCCCACCGAGTTGCCGCCGAGCGGGGCCTTGCCCGGCTCGGGCACCCACTGCTCGATGTAGGCGAGGACCTGCTCCTGTGCCTGCTCCATGGTCAGGCCCGAGGAGAGCTCGTCCAGCAGCTTCGAGGAGGTGTGCATGGCCCGGACGAAGTCGCCCATCTGGGCCAGGGCGGCGTCGTCGGGACGGATCACCACGTCCACACCCTCCCCGAGCACGTTGAGCTCGTCGTCCGTCACGAGCGCCGCGACCTCGATCAGGGCGTCGTCCGTCAGGGACAGCCCCGTCATCTCGCAGTCGATCCACACAATGCGTCCGTTCGAATTAGCCACCCGGACAATCTACCGTGCCCCGCCACCGGCCGCCGTGTCGGGCATCGCCCGGCAGCCGGGGATAGGATCGGGGGCGACCACGGGGACCGTGCCGCGCCCGGCCGAGCCCCCGCCAGCACCGGACGGGCGCATCGGGAGAGCAGTGCGAACGACGTGGAGGACGCGGGCCAGGGGCGCCACCGAGCCCCTCGCGAGCCCCGGAGGCTCGCGGTACGTCTCCGGGTCCCCGCTGCGGACCGTGCTCATGGGCACGCTGGGCTCGCTCATGCTGCTCGTGGGGTCCCTCGGGGTCGGATGGCTCGCGTCCGTGTCGCCGCTGCGCCAGGTGCCGGTGATCATCGCGATGCGGTTCACGACCACCGGGGTGATCGTCTCGATCCTGCTGCTCGCGGTCGGCGGCATGCTCCTGATCCGCGAGTGGTTGCGGCTCGGGCAGAAGCTCAACCGGTGGGGTCCCGGCAGCGGCCCGTGGGTGCTGGCCGCCATCGCCGCGTGGTCGGCGCCGATGCTCGTCACGATCCCGCTGTTCAGCCGGGACGTGTACTCCTACATCGGCCAGGGGCGGGTGATGGCCAACGGGCTCAACCCCTACGAGCACGGCGTCTCCACCATCGACAACTTCTTCCAGCTGGGCGCGGACCAGATGTGGTCCGAGTCCCCGCCGCCCTACGGACCCCTGTTCCTGTGGCTCGAGCAGTTCGTCGTGGCGGTCACGGGAGCCGATCCGGACGCCGCCGTCCTGTGGTTCCGGGCCCTGTGCGTTCTGGGCGTGGTCGCCTGCATGTGGCTGATCCCGCGTCTCGCGCGGCTCCACGGCATCAACCCGGCGCGCGCCCTCTGGCTGAGTGTGGCCAACCCGCTGTTCCTCACCAACTTCATCGTCGCGGTGCACAACGACGCGATCATGATCGCCCTCGCCCTGGGCGGCACCTACGTGGCCGCCGCCCACCGCACCTGGCGGGGCGGGCTGGCCGGCACCACGCTCGTGACCCTGTCCGTGGCGATCAAGCCGATCACCCTCGTCTTCCTCCCCTTCATCGGGCTGCTGTGGGCCGGCCGGGGGGCGTCGTGGCCGCGCCGGCTGACGATCTGGGCCCTGGTCCTCGCCTGGTCGATCGGCCTGCTCGGGCTCATGGGCCTGATCAACGGCTTCGGCTTCGGCTGGGTCTCCGCGATGTCCACGCCCGGGTCCGTGTCCATCTGGTACGCCCCCGTCGGTTTCGTGGGCGGCCTGGTCGCGACCCTCGCCGGCGCCGTGGGCGCGGACTCCGGCCAGTGGCGGGGCTTCGCCCACTCGGCGGGGCAGTCGCTCGCGGTCCCGGTGATCCTGTGGCTGATGTTCACGGGCCGGGACGAGCGGCTGATCCGGCGTCTCACGTGGGCGTTCGCCGCCATCGTGGTCCTCTCGCCGATGATCCAGGCGTGGTACGTGGTGTGGCTGATCCCGCTGTTCGCGGTCACGGGCGTCCGCAGCGACTGGCAGGTGGACATCCTGTTCTTCCTCACCGTCTTCTTCATGATCTACGCGGTCTCCGATCAGCTGGACGTCTTCCCGTACCTGGACCTGGACCTCAGCTCCGGGCGCATGATCGCGGCCATCGTCGCGCTCTCCTACGGCGTCTACCTGTGGTTCCTCGACCCCGCCACCAGACGTCTGTTCCGCGGGCGCTACCAGCCGCCGGTGCAGAGCGCCGTGATCTGAGCGCCCTGCCGGGAGCATCCTGATCCGGGCATCGGCCAGGGGGGCCTCGTGGCGGCACGAAACCCGTCACGGGCACCCGGGGCTGTGTCGGGAGGGGGCCGGGGGCACCGGGGCGACTTGGTAAACTCGGCGGCGGCGCCCGGAATCTTCGGCCGGGCGGCCCGCCCCAGTAGCTCAGCGGATAGAGCAGGAGCCTTCTAATCTCTTGGTCGGGGGTTCGACTCCCTCCTGGGGCACGATAAACCCCCTCTCACTAGGTGTGATACTAGCGGGAGGGGGTTCGTTGTTTGGTTGGAGGTGGGCAATCCATCGCAAACCCAACACCTACTCCCCGAAGACCTCCAGGGCCCCCGTCGCATCGGGAGCGTCCGCCAGCTTCTCGACGTAATGCTTGACCGTGATCGCCTCGGACGAGTGACCGAGCTGCGCGGAGGCAGCAGAGACGCCCGATACTCGCGCTAGACCACCTGACACAGCCACCCCACCGGGTGGCTTTTCTCATGAGGAGGACCTGTGCCCAACAATCCACCGTCGTCCAGGTGCGGTTCCTCGCTGCGTTTCAGCCCGCTCGCATGGTCACTGGTCCGCCGCTGACTCGACTGCGCCCCCGCTCTGCTTCGGTAGGGCGGAGGCGCTTTGTCGTCGGATGAGCCTGACGCTACGGCTGGCCAGCGTTCATCCATGCCGTGACGACCGGGGCGACAAGCTCAGGAATCCACTCGGCCGCGTACGGGAGGACGGTGGGGGCGGCGCAGGCCACGACGATGAGAGCGATGAAGCCGAGTAGCTCCTGCTTAAGGCTTCGGCGCTGTGTGTGGGGGGACATGACTTCCTCTCGATAGTTGGTCCCCGGATGGTAGCGACTGCAAACGACAGCCTAAGGGCTGGTAGAAATGTCCGCCTGTGGGAAGACCAGGACGACATGGACGACGACGAAAACGCCCGCCGCCACGCCGTGGCCGGCTCCCACTGCTACCCCGGCGGCCCCGAGCTCACCGAGGATCTGACCGCAGCGATCCGCGCAGCCTCCGCCCCCGGTATGACGCCGGGCGCCGGTGCCCGACGGTACGTCTACCGACGCGAGCCCTACGGCCGGGCCGCGATCCCCACGAGCCTCGGCACGGTCGTCGTCGACGGAAAGTTCCTGCGCACCGAGGACGGCCCGCTGCTCGAGCTGTGGCGGCAGTACCCAGGTGGCATGCTCGACGTCTACATCCCCGCAGCCTGGGTGCGGCCGATCAGCCGGGAAGAGTCCGGGTGGGTGGACGTCTACGACATCGTCGAGGACGCCAGCCTGTTGGATCGGTAATCAGGAGTGTCTGACCCCCATGTGGTCTAACCAGGGCGCGGCGAGAGATATCCAGCCGTCGAGGTCTACATCGAAGGTTCCCCCTGCGCTGTCCGCGAGTTCCGCCCACCCCCAGTTGTCCTGCTTCAACCTCGGGAACCATGTGGTGTAGTCCGTCGTCCAAGACCCCACGAACGCCCAGCGCCGGCCGTCTGCATCGTCCAAGATTCGCAGGATGTCCGTCCGCTCCATATCGGCTCGGATTTGCGGAAACTTGGAGCGGTGCGGCCAGGCTTGCCAGGCATGGTTGAAGGCAAACTCCAGGTCGAGCTTGCTGTTCGGCACTTCGTCCACGCCAAGGGCGAGACAGGCGATGGCCAGTCCCTCTCCGACGGCGGTCTGCTGTTGGACCTTCGAGGGGGTGTGCGGCACTGCAGGTTCCTTCCTGTCGTCGAAGCTCCACATTTAGCACGGAGGCCGGAAAGCTATGGTCACTGCCCCACGATGATCGGCACCACGATCGACCCGAGACCGACCAGCACCGCGGCGACGGACAAGAGCACGTTGATCCGGTCCTGCTTACGTTGTTGCTCGCCGGCCACTTCACGGTGCGTCTTGATCTCCGTGATGACCCGCTCAGTGTTGCGATCACAGGCGCCCGAGCAACTCCTGCTTCTTGGCTTCGAACTCATCCTCGGTCAGCACCCCGGCGTCGCGCAGTTTGCCCAGCTGCTCGAGCTGTCCGAGCACGTCAGGGGCCGCAGGCGTGGGCGCGGTGGCCTGAGCCGTCGGTGCACCAGTGCGTAGTTGGCTGAACGCCTTGGCGAAGGCGTCACCTTGGCTGGGCATCATCCCTGTGATGGTGGAGGTGTTGCCGGAGGCGGTGAAGTTCAGGGACTCGCCCTTGGAGCCCTTCTTGATCGTCATCGAGGAGATGACGCTGATCGGGAACTCCTCCAGCGACTCTTCGAGGAGGATGCCCTTTTCGTAGAAGAACAGCCGCTGGGTGGTAAGCCCTACGATAGAGAGCTTCTTCTCGTAGGTGCCCTGAGCCAGCGCCAGGACTTGCTCGTCGGGGCGCAGTACGGTGCGTAGGTAACGAATCTCCTTGCGGACGAACAGCCTGCTGGCCCGGTCCATCCGCTCGATCGCCGCGGCCAGACCCCGGTCGTCGATGACTTCCTCCCCGATCACCTCCGTGAGGTCCTGGAGCACTGACTGGTGCTTATTGCGCATCATCTGAACGGTCACGGAAGCCACCGTCCCCTCCGGGTGCTCGGTGAGTTCGGCTGTGATCTCGGCGGCGTTGCGGTTCTTCATCAGGACCATTTTTGTCTTGCCCACGACATGCCCCACTGGCCCCGTTGGCGGCGCGCCAATCTGCTCCAGGGCGGCTCGCAGGCGGGTGTCCGCCTCGGCTAACGGCAAGCGCAGCAGCCACTGATTGGTCTCCTTGTTGCCCAGCATTGTCGGCTCTTTCGGGGGCCGTTGCGTCGTTCTGTTCACTGTAGTGAAGGCAATAGATCGGCTGGCCAAAATGACACGACTCCTGCTCGCGCTGACAATCAACGATCCTCGTCATCCTCGCGGGTGCTCACTTTCCACTTCAGCCAGTCGAGGATCGGCCGAAGGACCAGGATCCCCAGGCCCGCGAGGAATAGCCCCACCGGTAGCTCCCAACCGAGGCGCCAGATGAGCCACAGGCCTAGAGCCACGATCGCGACCCCGACGCTCAGCCCGAGCGCCCTGGCCATCATGTGGCGTCCTGACGGACTGAACCACTGCCCGCGGGGAGCCGGGAGGTCGGCGCCTCGCCGCTCGAGCGACGGCTACCCCGCTGTTTCACGTCACATTTCCGCCCGGGTCACGCGGCGATCGGGGACTCCACAGCGAGGTGGC
The DNA here is from genome assembly GCF_044462265.1 of Kocuria rhizosphaerae. NCBI lineage: Bacteria > Bacillati > Actinomycetota > Actinomycetes > Micrococcales > Micrococcaceae > Kocuria > Kocuria rhizosphaerae. The sequence goes on along the minus strand of NZ_JBISWL010000100.1, from coordinate 3,995 downwards.
GAGCAGTCCCAGGCATCCCAGTCCTGTCAGCCACCAGTTCCACTCTCCGAGGATGAGGCGTATCCCCACGACCAGGGCGGTGAGCAGGGCAAGGTACAGCAGCACCAGCTTGGCCGTGCGAGACATGACCTCTGCCCTCCTATGCATGACGTCGTCGTGGTACCGGAATGGTGTCACGGGGCAGGTCGCCGGCGGCAGGCCCACTTCAGGTGGCGTGATCTTGGGACCTTGCCTCGAAAGGCTGTGAGTCGTCGAATGCGGGTCAGGACGCAGTCTCGCTGGGGGAGCCTGAACTGGGGGTTCGCGTGCTCGGCGCCACCGACATGACGTCATCGAGGGCGAGTGACGACAACGAGCGGCCCCGGAAGCATCAACGCTACCGGGGCCGCTCTGTCATGCTCGGAGTTCAACCCCAGCTATGAAGCTACCGGCGCTTCAACGTATCGCTCCACCGTGGTGTGCAGTTCGTCACTGAAGTTGAAGATGTCTTCCAATGCAACAATGGGGTGCCGGGTCTCGGTCTTTCCTTCATCGAATAGGCCGATGTATTTTTGCGTCCTGTTGAAGTGCAGTCGCGCGATGGTTTTCCTGTTGTTGTTGTCTAAGAGGACTGCAAAGTAGGACTTCGCGTCACGGTGCGCGACCCTATGGGGCTTCACCTGATTGCAGAGGATGGCTCGGATGATTTGGAAAGCCTCAAGTTCCTCGACGGTCGTCGTGACACCGTCGCTCGATTCGCGCAGATCCTTCTCGACCTCGTCCTGACTTTGCACCGCTTCTGCCGGCGCGTCTGCGGGTGCCGCCGACTCGGGTGCGCTGCCAACACCCAGAGCCGTGGTCAGGCGATTGTTGACCTGCTCGTTGAGGAACTGCTGGGCGGCCTTAGCAACCAGCGGGGTGAACTGATCCCGCACCTTCTGCGTGAAGGCCCCCTCATAGACCTTCGTCGTGAAGAACTTCACCCACTCCACATCGGGCTCTTTGAACTGAGCGGCGATCTCCCGTTTGATCGCCCCGATGTACTTCAACTCCCCGGCCGCGCTGATGATGGAGTCGAGGTCGAAGACCTCCTTGCTCAGCTTCTGCAGCTCTGGGATCAGGGTGGCGTCGATGTCGCTGAGGTCGAGAACCAGAAACGGCTTGGAGTCCATCTTGTTGGGTGCGTCCAGGTCCGTGTAGAAGTGATAGACCTCCCCATTGGTGAGAATGGCGATCCGGGCGTTGGTCACCGCAAAGTACCTGAACAGTTGCGAGGCGTGCTCGAGCTTCAGCGGAGCGCCGACGTGCTTGCACTCCACCAGCATCTGAACCTTCTCGTCGTGCACGATGGCGTAGTCGATCTTCTCGCCCTTCTTCACCCCCACGTCCGCTGTGAACTCGGGTACGACCTCCAGGGGGTTGAACACGTCATAGCCGAGGATCGTGGAGATGAAGGGCATGACGAAAGCGTTCTTTGTGGCTTCTTCGGTCTCCAGTGACGCCTTCTGGTGCGCCACTTTGTTTGCGAGGGCCATCAATCGTTCCGTGAAGTCCACGTTTGCTCCTGCGGTCAGCGCCTACACAATGCGTTTGCATCTGTGTACCCCATTGGGGCACAGCTTGTAACCCTTGGGCCGATGTATGACTCGCCGACGCGAGATGTCCGACGCAGCGCAGGCCAGCGACCCCGACTCCCGTAGGTGGGAGCCGGGGCCGCTTTGTCGTGCCAGCTACGCCATGTTGCGTCGTTCCCACTCGGCAATCGCTGACTCGGGAATCCGGTATGGGGCGCGAATGCTGTTGTTGAGTCGGACAGCTTTGATGCGGCCCTCACGGAGGTAGCGGCGGACGGTCTGCGGGCTGAGGCTCAGGATCTTGGCGACCTCGTCGGGAGTGTAGTACTTCGGTGTCGGCATGGGGTCACAGTAGGACAAGTGGGGGTGTTGATTCTGTTAGAGGAACAAGTAACAGCGCCCGGCCCGGCGGCGCCGAGAGTCGACGGCGGGACGTGAACGGAGCGACTGCCCTCTGGGGAAGACCGGCAGACCCAACGATTACCCAACAGAAACAACGAAACGCTGACCCATCTGTAAATATGTGAGATCGAGCAGAATCCGCGCCATGACAGGCTCCCTTATACGTCGGGATATGCCTTGACACCCAACACAAACCCCCGATTTCTAATCTCTTGGTCGGGGGTTCGACTCCCTCCTGGGGCACCGAACGTTGTGCCGGCGGACCGGGCTGTGCTCCCGGGTGTGACCGGTGCCTGCCGTCCGGCCTCGCTCCACGGAGCCCGGACGACGGACCCTCCGCCGGTGGCGGCCACGGCCTGCAGGCCTCTCGGCCCGCAGCCCGTTCGCGGTGCGCAGCGCCGTGCTGCTCTCCGTGGCGACGGCAGAGCTACCGGTCGGACGAGCGTGACCGCAGCGTCTCGGTGAACACGGCGCGTACGGAGTCCTTCAGGGCGGCGTGGTAGGCCGCCAACAGGGTCCTGCGGTTCCGGAGCTCCTCGACGGTCAGACCGGTGTGCTCCCGGCCCGAGTTCTTGGCGTAGAGCACGTCGGTGGCGCGGTCGATGAGCTGGAAGTACCGGACCGTGAGCAGGTCCTGGACCTTGTGCCACTCTTCCGTCGGACGTTCCGAGACGAAATAGCCCCAGAGCCGGTTCTCGATGGCCTCTCCGCAGGCGCGGCTCTTGAGGTACTGGGCGTCCAGCGCAGCACGAAGGTCCGACAGGGCCTTCCGGAGGGCCGGATCGCCCGGATCCTGCTCCAGGCTGGTCCTCGCGCGCCAGAAGTGCTGCAGCATCAGGTACAGCGAACTGGCGGACTCCGTCATGAGGGAGACCAGTTCATGCCGCAGGGCGTCGTCGCGCGCCCGGAGCTCCCGATTCTTCTCGGCGTCCGCCCGGGCCTCGTCCCGTTGCTTCTCCGCCCTCTCCCTCGCCTCGTCCTGCGAGCGCAGCCTGTCCTCCCGGGCCGTCTCGACCCGGTGCGTGATGCCCCAGACCACGAGCCCGCCGAGGAGGACGAGGACGAGGGGCCCGACGGCGGCGACGGCGAGCCGCTCCCAGAACGGCAGGGCTGCGGCCTGTGTCAGGAGCGGGCTCATGGCACTTCTCTCGTGAGGGGATCTCATGGTGTGCCCGGTCGGCGGCCGTGGTCAAGCACGACCTCGCCGCACACACGTTCTCGGCGCTCGCTGCATCCACAGCGCCCCCTGCGCCGGTAGCAGGGGTGAGGACGCCCGCGCACGATGTCCTCCTGCAGGCAACGTCCTGCCGACCCGAGGGGATCGTCAGCGAGGTGAGCGTGATGGCTCAGATCCGGCTCTGCCAGTGCGGAGCGCCGCCCGTCCAGGGCCCGTGGTGCTGGGCCTGCGCCCACGAGCAGCAGAAGCAGCACCAGCCCCTGGGTCTGGTCGACTGGGGAGCGGCCGACCTCGACTGACAGCGGCCCGTCCCGGCAGAGTCCGCACTGCACGGCGGTCCGGACCTCGCGGTCCGGGCGACGGTCCTCCACAATCGGCCCGGCCGGCGCCCTCCGTGCTCCCCGGGAACCGGACGCTGGGAGCACCCCGCACGGGGCCCGTCCCGGCCGTACGGCCGCCGCCGAAGAGGAGACACCGATGACAGAGCAGATCACCGTCCGTGGCTACGCCGCCACGGACCCCGAGTCCCGCAACCTGCCCGACGGCACCGTGGTGGTGACCTTCCGCCTCGCCTCCACTCCGCGCCGGTTCGACCAGCAGAGCAATTCCTGGCGCGACGGGCACACGAACTGGCTGACCGTGCAGGCCTTCCGACTGCTCGGCGTCAACGTGCTGGCCAGCGTCAAGAAGGGGCAGCCGGTCGTGGTCGTCGGCCGGCTGAAGATCCGGTTCTGGGACGGCGACCGCGGACGCCACACGGCGGTGGACGTCGACGCCGTGTCGGTCGGGCACGACCTGGCGCTGGGCACGGCCTGCTTCCAGCGCACGGTCAGCTCCGCCCCGCCCGCGGGGACCCCCGGCGG
>NZ_JBISWL010000099.1:0-10531 GCF_044462265.1 Kocuria rhizosphaerae | reverse complement strand
CCGGCCGGAGGGCGACCCTGCCGAGCCGGACGACGTCGACCCGGAGACCGGGGAGATCCTCGCCCCCGTCGGGCACGGGGAACCCGGTCCGGAGCGGACGCCCGCGACGGCCTGAGGCGTCCCGGCCGGCGCCGGTCCGTCGCGCTGCGGGCCGCGCCGGACGCGGGCCCACCGCCGGTTCCGGTCCGGCCCGTGGGCGGGTCCCGGGCGGGGTAGCCTTGGGGGCATGGCGGAATTCATCTACACCATGTCCAAGGCCCGCAAGACCGTGGGCGACAAAGTCATCCTCGACGACGTCACCATGTCGTTCTACCCGGGCGCCAAGATCGGCGTCGTGGGCCCCAACGGGGCGGGCAAGTCGACCATTCTCAAGATCATGGCCGGCCTCGACCAGCCGTCCAACGGCGAGGCCCGGCTCAGCCCGGGCTACACCGTGGGCATCCTTCAGCAGGAGCCGCCACTGAACGAGGACAAGACCGTCCTCGGCAACGTCGAGGAGGGCGTGGGCGAGATCAAGTCCAAGCTCGACCGGTTCAACGAGATCTCCGAGCTGATGGCTCAGCCCGACGCCGACTTCGACGCCCTCATGGAGGAGATGGGCAGGCTCCAGGAGGACATCGACGCCGCCAACGCCTGGGACCTCGACTCGCAGCTGGAGCAGGCGATGGACGCCCTGCGCTGCCCGCCGCCGGACGCCGACGTCAAGATCCTTTCCGGAGGTGAGCGCCGCCGGGTGGCCCTGTGCAAGCTCCTGCTCCAGAAGCCCGACCTGCTGCTGCTCGACGAGCCGACCAACCACCTGGACGCCGAGTCCGTGCTGTGGCTCGAGCAGCACCTCAAGGAGTACCCCGGGGCCGTGCTCGCCGTGACCCACGACCGGTACTTCCTCGACCACGTGGCCGAGTGGATCTGCGAGGTCGACCGCGGTCGGCTCTACCCCTACGAGGGCAACTACTCCACCTACCTGGAGACCAAGGGGCAGCGTCTGGCGATCCAGGGCAAGAAGGACGCCAAGCAGGCCAAGCGCCTGGCCGACGAGCTCCAGTGGGTGCGCTCCAACGCCAAGGGCCGTCAGGCCAAGTCCAAGGCCCGTCTGGCCCGCTACGAGGAGATGGCGGCGGAGGCGGAGAAGACCCGCAAGCTCGACTTCGAGGAGATCCAGATCCCGCCGGGACCGCGACTGGGCAGCCTGGTCATCGAGGCCAGGAACCTGCAGAAGGGTTTCGGCGACCGCTCCCTCATCAAGGACCTGTCCTTCACCCTGCCCCGCAACGGCATCGTGGGCGTCATCGGCCCCAACGGCGTGGGGAAGTCCACCCTGTTCAAGACCATCGTCGGTCTCGAGGAGCTGGACGGCGGCGAGCTGCGGATCGGCGACTCGGTGAAGATCTCCTACGTGGACCAGAACCGGGAGAACCTCGACCCCAACAAGTCGCTGTGGGAGGTCGTCTCCGACGGGCTCGACTACATCAACGTGGGCAACGTCGAGATGCCGTCCCGCGCCTACGTCTCCGCCTTCGGGTTCAAGGGCCCGGACCAGCAGAAGAAGGCCGGCGTGCTCTCCGGCGGCGAGCGCAACCGGCTCAACCTGGCCCTGACGCTCAAGCAGGGCGGCAACCTGCTGCTCCTGGACGAGCCGACCAACGACCTCGACGTCGAGACCCTCGGCTCCCTCGAGAACGCGCTGCTGGACTTCCCGGGCTGCGCCGTGGTCGTCTCCCACGACCGGTGGTTCCTCGACCGGGTCGCCACCCACATCCTCGCGTGGGAGGGCACCGACGAGGAGCCGGACAACTGGTACTGGTTCGAGGGCAACTTCGAGTCCTACGAGGCGAACAAGGTGGAGCGCCTCGGGGCCGACGCCGCCCGCCCGCACCGCGTCACCCACCGTCGCCTGACGCGCGACTGACCGGAGCCCAGGGGTCGCGTTCCGACCCGCCCACCCGCCGAAGGGGCCCGTTCCGCCGGATGTGAGCAGTCTTTTCGGTCGAACGGGCCCCTTCGGTGCGAGTGGGCTCGGAACGGGCCCCTTCGTGCCCGGAGGACGGTGCCCCGGTCAGGCGAACTCCGGGAAGCGCATCATGCCCTCCTGCGCGGTGGTGGCCACGAGCCGGCCGTCGCGGGTGAACATCCGGCCCACGCCGAGCCCACGGGCGGAGGACGCGTTGGGCGAGGACTGCACGTAGAGGAGCCACTCGTCGGCACGGGCCTCCCGGTGCCACCACATGGCGTGGTCCAGGGAGGCGAGGTTCATCCCGGGCTCCATCCACGTCTTGCCGTGCATCCGCAGGATGGGCTCCAGCAGCGTGTAGTCGCTCGCGTAGGCCAGCGCCGCGCGGTGGATCGCGGGATCGTCCGGAAGCGGCTTGAGGGTCTTGATCCACACGGCGTTGTAGGGCTCACCCCTGGTGTCGGGCCGGAAGTAGATGGGCTCGGTGACGTAGCGGATGTCGAAGGGCCGCTCGAAGGCCACGGCCTGCGCCTCCGGCAGGTCGACGTGGCCCAGCAGCTCGACGGCGCTGGGCAGCGACTCCGGCTCGGGCAGACCGCGTGGCGCCTCGTCCTGGTGCTCGAGCCCCTGGGCCGGGATCTGGAACGAGGCGATGCAGGAGAGGATCGCCTTACCGCCCTGGTAGGCGTGCACCCGGCGGGCGGAGAAGGAGCGGCCGTCCCGGACGCGTTCGACGCCGAACGTGATGGGCTCGGACACGTCCCCCGGCCGCAGGAAGTACCCGTGCAGGGAGTGGATGATCCGCTCGGGGTCCACGGTGCGCATGGCGGCCGTCGCCGACTGCGCCAGCACCTGGCCGCCGTATACCCGGTTGCGGGCGGGGGACAGGGACCGGCCCACGAAGATGTCCTCGAGCGTGCGGGCGCCGCCGACGTCGGCGAGGTCGAGCATCTCGAGCAGGGCCTGCGTGGGGTCCGGGGCGGAGCTGTTGGTCATGGGCCTCACTCTAGCCAAGGGCCCGGGGCCGTCAGCGCTCCGTGCCGCCGGCCCCGGGCGCGCCGGGGTGTGATGGGATGGGGGCATGTCTTCGCTGCTGATCCCCATCCAGATGCGCTTCGGCGACATCGACAGCTACGGCCACGTGAACAACGTCGTCGTGCTCCAGTACCTCGAGGACGCCCGCGTCCGGCTCCTGCGCCGGCCGCTGCCGGAGGGCGCCGTGGCGGGCGCGCCGGCGGGCACCACGTTCCGCGACCTGGCCGGTGGCCGCCGGACCGTGGTGGGCCGCCAGGAGGTCGAGTACGTCGACGAGCTGCTGTACCGGCCGGACCCGGTCTTCGTGCAGGTGTGGGTCTCATCGGTGGGCGGGGCCAGCTTCGTCCTGGACTACCGGGTCCAGGAGGAGGACGGCTCGAAGACCTACGCGGTGGCCCAGAGCGTGACCGTGCAGACCGACCCGGCGACCGGGCGCCCGGCCGCCCTCGATGACGCCCAGCGCCGCGCGCTCGAGCACTGGTCCGGTGCGCCGACGCGCTTCACCCGCCGTCCCGCCGCGGCCGGGGCGCAGGCGCGATGACGCGGTCGCTGCCCCTGACCGATACCCGCGACGTCGCCGACCTGCGGACCTTCCTGTCCCGGGCACGAGGCGTGGACGCCCAGGGGGCCGTGCGGTTCCAAGGCCGGGGCAGGGCCCTGGGGGTGTACGTGTGCGTGCTCGAGCCCCACGGCCTGCTCGACCGGACGCCGACGGTGCTGGGGCTGCGCACCGCGGCCCTGGCCGAGGAGCGCCGACTGGACGTCACGGTTCCGCTGGGCGGGGTGCTCGACCGCATGCCGCGGCAGGAGGAGGGCACGACAGAGGTCGCCCTGCCACCCGTGGACGCGGCCGCGTCGTGGGCCGGCATCACGCCGCCCCTGAGCGGCTGGACGCCCGTGGGCGCCGTGGCCGGGGACGCCGTGCGCGAGGCCGCCCGGAACGGGATCGCCGAGGTCGCCCGCACCGTGCCCACCGACGCGGGCCCCGCCGTCGTCGACACGGTGCGCTCGCAGGTCTGGGGCCGCACCTCCGGGTGGACGGAGCCCGTGGCCGGCCTCCTCACCGGGGGGCCCCTGCCCGACGGCGCGGCGTTCGCCGCGTACTCGCTGGGCTTCCTCCGTCCCGGCGCCGAGGTGGACGTCGCCGAGAACGGCCGCTGGGTGCGCCTGAGCGCTCCGGGCGGGCACGTGCTCGTCAAGCACTGAGCACGCCCCGGCGGCCGGCGACGGTGCAGGCCGGCCGAGCGGTCCGGCGCGATCAGCCGGGGCGGTTGATCATGGCGTGGGCGGCGCGGTCGAGGTAGTCCCAGAGGATCCCGTCGTGCAACGGGGAGAGCTCCAGGGTGTCCAGGGCCGCGCGCATGTGCCGCAGCCAGGTGTCGCGCGCCCACGTGTCCACCGGGAAGGGCATGTGCCGCATCCGCAGCCGCGGGTGGCCCCGCTGCTCCGAGTAGGTCGTGGGCCCGCCCCAGTACTGCTCCAGGAACATCCGCAGGCGGTCCTCGGCGGGGCCGAGATCGTCCTCCGGGTACAGCGCGCGGAACCGTTCGTCCTCGGCCACGCGCGCGTAGAACTCGTGGACGAGCTTGGCGAAGGTCTCGTGGCCGCCCACCTGGTCGTAGAAGGATGACTCCCGGCCCGTCTCGGCCGCCTCCCTGGCGTCGCCGACCTGGGGCACCGGCCGCCGGATCTGGGAGAGGGGAGCGCCCACGGAGAACGAGCGGGCACCGGCGGGCGGGGCGGCCGAGGGGTCGGTGCGCGGCCCGGGCGGCGACTGCGGGGACGAGGGTCCCGGCGGCTGCGCCCCCGGGGACTGCGCCCCGGGGAGCTGGGGGTCGGACGACGGCGCCTCCGTGGGCGGGTCCTCCCGGGGCCGGTCGGCGCTCATGCCCGCACCGCCTCGTGCCGGGCGTCCACGGCCTGGGCCCGGACGGCGCGGGCGACGCCGTCGCGCTGCTCGAGCACGAGCCGGCGCAGCCCGTGCAGATCCTCGGGCAGATCCGCGAGGAACTCGTCGGTCGCCTCGAGGGTGGCCGGGGCGGGCACGTTCGGGTACATCCCGACCGCGACCTGCTGGGCGAGCTCGTGGGTGCGGGAGCGCCAGAGCCCGGGGATCGCGGCGAAGTACTGCTCGACGTACGGGAGGAGCAGCGAGCTGTCGGCCGCCCTGCGGAAGCCGTCGATCGCCGCCTCCTGGATCGAGTTGGGCAGGGAGCCCTCCACGACCACCGCCCGCCACGTCCGGGCCTTGGCCTCCGTCGTGGGGATCGACGCCCGGGCGCGCGCGGCCTCGATGGCGCCGTTCTCCGTGCGGTCCTCGGCGAGCATCGCCTCGACGTCGGGGTCGCCGCGGCGGCCCCCGGCGCACAGGGCGGTCAGCACGGCCCAGCGCAGGTCGGTGTCCAGCGCGAGACCCTGCAGGGTGCGGTCCCCCGCGAGCAGCTCCTCCAGGAGGTCCAGCTGCCCGTCGGTGCGGGCCCGGCGGGCGAAGGCCCTGAGGAACTGCAGCTGCTGGTCGGAGCCGGCCGCGGCGTCCTCCGTGAGCTGCCACAGCCGGTCGGCGGCGGCGTGCTGGGTGCGCTCGCGGGCCGGCTCGGCCACATAGTCCTCGAGCACCGTGTCCAGCCGGCGCAGCTGCACCTGGATGCCGGTCGAGTCGGTCTCGTGGGCGATGTTGCCGAGCACCAGGTCCGCGTACCGGCGGGCGGGGGTCTCGCCGTCGTGCACGCCGTCCCAGACCGAGGCCTGCACCAGGGTGCGGGGGAGGGGGTCCTCGAAGTCCTTCAGGTGCTCCAGGGCGGTGTCCAGGGAGCACTCGTCGAGCCGGATCTTCGCGTAGGCGAGGTCGTCGTCGTTGAGCAGCACGAGGTCGGGCCGTTCCCGGCCCACGAGCTGGGTGACCGCGGTGCTCGCCCCGTCGACGTCGAGCTCCGCACGGTGCGTGCGCACGAGCGTGCCGGTCGCCTCGTCGTGGTCGTAGAAGCCGACCGCGAGCCGGTGCGGGCGCAGCGTGGGGTGCTCCTCGGGCGCGCTCTGCCGAATGCCGAACGCCGTGATCACCCCGTCCTGGTCGGTCTCCACGACAGGGGTCAGGGTGTTGACACCGGCCGTCCCGAGCCACTTGGCGGCCCAGTCCTCGAGGTCCCGGCCGCTGGCCTCCTCCAGGCGCACCAGGAGGTCCCGCAGCTCCGTGGATCCCCACGCGTGCTCGCGGAAGTACTCCCCGAGCCCGGCCATGAACCGGTCCTGGCCGACCCAGGCCACCAGCTGCTTGAGCACCGAGGCGCCCTTGGCGTAGGTGATGCCGTCGAAGTTGACGAGCACGTCCTCGAGGTCGCGGATCTCGGCGACGATCGGGTGGGTGGTGGGCAGCTGGTCCTGCGTGTACCCCCAGGACTTCTCCCCGGCGGCGAACGTGGTCCACGCGCCGGTGAAGCGGGTGTTCTCGGCCGCGGCGAGGGTGGACATGAACTCGGCGAAGGACTCGTTGAGCCACAGGTCGTTCCACCAGCGCATGGTCACGAAGTCGCCGAACCACATGTGGGCGAGCTCGTGCAGGATCGTGATCGCCCGCCGCTCCACGCGGGCCTGCGTGGGCTTGGAACGGAAGACGTAGAGCTCCACGAACGTCACGGCGCCGGCGTTCTCCATGGCTCCCGCGTTGAACTGGGGCACGAAGAGCTGGTCGTACTTCGCGAACGGGTACGGGACGCCGAACTGCGCCTCGTAGAACTCGAAGCCCTGCTTGGTGATCGCGAACATCTCCTCCGCCTCGACGTGCTCCATCAGCGAGCGACGCGCGTAGACGCCCAGCGGGATGGTGCGGCCGTCGGCGCTCGTGAGCTCGTCGTGCACGGACTCGTACGGCCCGGCGATCAGCGCCGTGACGTAGCAGGGGAGGACCGGGGTGGGGGAGAAGGACCAGGTGGCGCCGTCCTCGCCGGCGGGCACGGGCTCGGGGGCCGGCTGGTTGGAGACCACGCTCCAGTGCCGGGGGGCGGTCACGGTGAACGCGAACGTCGCCTTCAGGTCGGGCTGCTCGAAGACCGCGAACATCCGGCGGGTGTCGGCGACCTCGAACTGCGTGTACAGGTACACCTCGCCGTCCACCGGGTCCACGAAGCGGTGGAGCCCCTCGCCGGTGTTCATGTACCGGAAGTCCGCGTCCACCGTCAGCACGTTCTCCGCCCGGAGCCCGGGCAGCCGGACCCGCACGCCGTCGGAGACCTCGGCGGGATCCAGCTCCTCGCCGTTGAGCGCCACGGAGTGCACCGTGTCCGTGATCGCGTCCACGAACGTCTCCGCGCCGGGGGTCGCCCGGAAGCGCACCGTCGTCGTCGAGCGGAAGACGCGCTCGCCGGTCGTGAGGTCCAGGACCACCTCGTAGGCGTCCACGGCCACGGTCTCGGCCCGCGCGGTCGCCTCCAGGCGGGTCAGGTTCGTTCCGGGCACTTGGGTGCCGTCCTCTCGTCGGGGTCAGGGGACGCCCGCGGCCGCGGGGCCGGGGAATTCCGAACCATTATGACAGCCGGCCCTCCCGGACCGGGGCCGGTGGTCCGCCCGGCGGGAGGAGCCCGTCGCGGCGTCTGCCACTACGCTGGAGGGCGGCCGGTCCGCGTCCGCGGACCCCGCACCACCACGTCCCGCGAGAACCCAGGAGCCCGCCGCCCATGCGCGTCCACATCGCCACCGACCACGCCGGCCTGGAGCTGTCCCAGTACCTCGTCGAGCACCTGACCGCCGCCGGCTACGACCTCGTCGACCACGGCCCGGCCGAGTACGACGCGCTCGACGACTACCCCGCGTTCTGCATCAGCGCCGCCCGCGCCGTCCGCGACGACCGCGAGCACGGGCTCGACTCCCTCGGCATCGTGCTGGGCGGATCGGGCAACGGCGAGCAGATGGCCGCCAACAAGGTCCGCGGCATCCGCGCGGCCCTGGCCTGGAACCTCGACACGGCCCGGCTCGCGCGCGGGCACAACGACGCCCAGGTGGTGGCCGTGGGCGGGCGCCAGCACCCCCCGGAGGAGGCCCTGGAGATCGTGCAGGCGTTCCTGGCCGAGCCGTTCACCGGCGAGGAGCGCCACGCCCGCAGGATCGCCCAGATCGCCGAGTACGAGAGCACCGGCACCGTGGCGGGCCGGCTGGACGACATCCGTCCCCGGCAGTTCCCGGCCGTCCGGGAGGCGTGAGTGCCCGAGGGCCACTCGGTCCACCGCCTGGCCCGCCAGTTCTCCGACTGCTTCGCGGGCCAGGCCCTGGCCGTGAGCTCCCCACAGGGGAGGTTCGCGGACGGGGCCGCGGTCCTCGACGGCGCCGTGCTGGAGGGCGCCCGCGCCCACGGCAAGCAGCTGTTCCTCGACTTCGCCGGAGACCGGGTGCTGCGCTCGCACCTGGGCCTCTACGGCGCGTGGAGCTTCGGGGGCACCGAGGGCTTCCGCGGGGCGTCCTCCATCGGGGCCCCGCGCCGGATCGGGGAGCGGGAGGCCCACGACGACGACGCCGTGGCGGGCCCGCTCCGGCCGCCACCGCCGGTCGGGGCGGTGCGGGTCCGGCTCGTCGGCGACGAGGGGTGGGCGGACCTGAGGGGTCCCGCGCAGTGCGTCCTCGAGACCCGCGCCGAGGCGGAGGCCGCCCGGGCACGGCTGGGCCCGGACCCGCTCGACCCGCTCGCCGACCCGGCGAGCTTCGTGGCCGCGGTGCGGCGCAGCCGGCGGCCGGTCGGGGCGCTGCTCATGGACCAGGCTGTCGTGGCCGGGGTGGGCAACATCTTCCGGGCGGAGTCGCTCTTCCGGCGCGGGATCGACCCCGCGACCCCGGGCCGGACCCTCGACGACGCCGTGCTGCTCGGGCTGTGGACGGAGAACGTGACGCTGATGCGCACGGGTGTGCGGCTGGGCCGGATCGTGACCACCGATCCCGCCGACCGTCCGGGCGTGGCAGAGGACCAGGCGTGGCCCGAGCACGCTCACCTGGTCTACCGGCGCACGGGCCTCCCGTGCCGCCGCTGCGGGGCGCCCGTGGCCGGCCGGGAGCTCGAGGGCCGGGCGCTGTACTGGTGCCCGGGCTGCCAGGGCTGACCCGGCGCGGGGCCGCGCGGTACCGGTGCCCCGGCTTCCGGGTCCGGCAGGGCTGACCCGGCGCGGGGTCGCCCGGTAGCCTGCCCCCATGAGCAGCTGCTGCGGCCCCGGTTCCTACAGCACCGTGTTCGGGCCCCGGTTCGCCCACCGCCTGGCTCGCCGCTACCGGCGGCGGGGCCTCGACCGCGCCTCCCGGCGTGTCGTGGCGTTCTTGGTCGCGCAGGGGATCGAGGGGGCGAGCGTGCTCGAGATCGGCGGCGGCGTGGGCGAGATCCAGCTGGAGCTGCTGCGCCGCGGCGCCGCGCGGACCACGAACCTGGAGCTCGTGGACTCCTACGAGGCCGACGCCGCCCAGCTGGCCGCCGACGCCGGGGTCGCCGACCGCCTCGAACGGCGGCAGCTCGACATCGCGACGGATCCGGAATCGGTCGGACCGCACGACGTCGTGGTCCTGCACCGGGTGGTGTGCTGCTACCCCGACCACGAACGGCTGCTGGGTGCCGCCGCAGACCATGCGACACGCCTCCTCGTCTTCAGCCACCCGCCCGGGCACCTGCTCGCCCGGGCGCTGGTCGCCGTGTCCAACCTGGCCTGCCGCGCGGTGGGGACCTCCTTCCGGGCCCACGCCCACTCCCCGCGCGAGATGCTCGCCGTGCTCGAGCGCCACGGCCTGCGTCCGGTGCACGTCTCCCGCGGCCCCGTGTGGCAGGTCGTCGGCCTCGCCCGGTGAGCCGCCGCGCCGACCCCCCAGCCGCCGTCCCCCTGCAGCGCCGACCGCCCACGCCGGCTTCGATTTCCCAGGCCGGCGTTTGGGGATCCGAAATGGGCCCTGGGGAGTCGGCGCCGGGCGGCTCTGGCGGCTGGGGAGTCGATGCCGGGCGGCTCTGGCGGCTGGGGAGTCGGTGGTTGGGGGCTCTGGCGGCGGGGGAGTCGGTGCCGGGAGGCTCAGGTGGCCGGGGTCGGCGACCGGGGGCGGTCCGTCGGAGGAGCCGGGCGGCGCGTGCAGAGGGCCCGGGGAACGGCGAACGCCCCGGTCCTGGGCGGACCGGGGCGTTCGTTGATCGAGGGGATGACGGGAATCGAACCCGCGTAATCAGTTTGGAAGACTGAGGCTCTACCATTGAGCTACATCCCCGCTGGGCACTCCCCATTAACCGTTCCGGCGCACGCGGTGTCAAATCCTCCGGATCGCGGGCACGGCGGGCCGTTCCCGACGACCGGGGACGCCGCCGGGGACGCGGCACGGCAGCGCCGGCAGCGCCCCGCGGGGCCGAGGTGCGGGTCCGTCCGCCCAGCCGGTAGACTCGCCGTGGCCCGTGCACGGGCGACCCCTCCCGGTCGCCGCAGCCGAGGCTGCAGGAACCGGGGCGTAGCGTAGTGGCTAGCGCGCCTGCTTTGGGAGCAGGAGATCGCAGGTTCGAGTCCTGTCGCCCCGACGTTGGAGCGGCTGCCCGGCCCCGCCGGG